>DAOWDO010000073.1 GCA_030638985.1 Dehalococcoidia bacterium
AAAAGAAGGAAAAGGAAGCCGCCAGCACTTAATTACCAGGCGACAAAAAACACTTAAGGGGGTGCTCAAATTGGCTGAAAAGGAAAAACTGAGCATAGTTGTCTTTAGTGGTGACCTGGACCGTGCGTTAGCCGCTTTTATGCTGGCCACCTCGGGAGCCAGTATGGGTATGGAGGTCAGCATGTTCTTCACCTTCTGGGGGCTCAACGTAATCAAGAAGAACGAAGGTCGAATTAAGAGCAGGGGTATAATGAGAAAGATGCTCAACTTCATAAACCGTGGTGGCTCGAAGAGGCTAACCCTCTCCAAGTTCAACATGCTCGGCCTGGGTACCTGGATGATGAAAGGTCTCATGAAAGATACCAACACGCCCACTATAGACGAATTCATCGCCATGGCGCACGAGATGGGTGTCAAGTTAATCGCCTGTACCACCTCCTGTGGTGTCATGGGCATACCGGAGGACGCCTTCCGTGATGAGGTCACCAGCGTTGCCGGAGCCACCTATTTCTTACGCGAAGCCGGTGAGTCAAAGGTATCCTTATTCATCTAAACCAGACTTTCGCTTAAGACAGATCAAGGAGGAGGAGATGAAGGCAGACCAGAGTTTGGATTGTATCGGGCTGTATTGCCCGATGCCCATCATTAAGACTGTGGACAAGTTCAAGCAGCTGAAAGTGGGGGAAATACTGGAAGTGATCGCCGATGATAAGGGGATAAGGGCGGACATGCCGGCCTGGTGCGAGGTTACCGGACATGAGTTTTTGAGCATGGAAGAGGATGGGGGGAAGATCCGGGTCTATGTTAAGAAAACGCACTAATGACGGCCGTGCTCACATGGAAGGAAGCGGCGGAAATCACCCGATTGCAGGTGAGCTTGGGTGGTTAAAAAGACGGGGAGCGGGCTTCTCAATAGCTCCCACTCCCCGTCTTTTATATGGATGAGACTCGGCTAAAGACTCTTTCGCTACCAAAGCTGACTACCAGGGCCAAGGTGTGCTGCCTACTATCTCTTCATAGGTGACCACGTATTCCAGGCCTTCTTGGGAGACCGGATGCGGCGGAGTTTCAAAGGACAAGGGCTTGCCATCAACCTCAGCATAGGGATACATAAAGTAATTCAGTGGGCCACCGTCCTGCGCCGGATTCAGGGTAACATCCCTGCCGTGATAGAAATCAACGTAGGTCTCTGTTTGGGCGCCGAAAAAGTATTGCTGGGCTTCTAGCAGTTCTGGAGAATCCTTGTCACACTCATTCTTCAGATGAAACTTAAGCACATCTGACGGGTCAACCGGTACCCAGCCATAACCCGGCAGGTAGAACTCAGCTCGGCAGTGGAAGGCTCCGGATATATCGCCCTCTTTACCAATGCGGGTGCCAAGAATCTCTCTGGCCGGTACGCCAACACTCCTGGCCATGGCTACAAAGACCGGAGATATGTCGGCGCATTTACCCGATAAGTTCTTAAGTAGGGCTTCAACATCTCCTGTGCCACAGCCCTTAATGTCCGGGTTACGCTCACCAGTTTCTACGATATAGTCATAAATAGCGGTGGCTTTACCCAGGATGGTCTTCTCTTCCTTGGTAATCTCTACAGCTATATCCTTCACCTCACCAACAGTTGGCCCTAGGCTTGTTGGCGACAGATAGTGCTCCATAATGTCAATAGGAACTGCAGCCTCTTTCTCGGGGAAGTCCTTCATAATGATCTCATTTCTCGTTATCTTGAAGGAATAGGTCAATCTGGCTTTCTCTTTGGGCTCAATCCACTCGGCATACAGGCTTATGGTACCGTGCTCTGCTTCCCTGTAAACACCGATGGAATCATAATTACCTACTATCTTTACATCTTCAATCGTCTGGTACTTATTGGATGTAGGATAGGGGAGCCACAGCCGCGCCTCATCGGCGCCTTCAGAGACATCAATAGTGATGTCAAAGGTCACCACTCCCTGCCTCTGTCGGGGCATGACCTCTTCCGTAGAACCATACTTCGCAGCTTCCTCTTGCTGACACGCCGGCAAGGTAACCAGTACCAGCAAAACCGCCATCAGCGCAGTGGCTACCACCGGCCACCTGCGGGACAGCCATCTCAGTTTTACTGTCATGTCTCTACCTCCTTACGGAACTAGAGACATCGTAGCATAAGAGATTTTTTTTGTCAAGATAAATATAACTAATCATAGTACAGGTCAGGCTCTGCTGGGCTATCCCTGACAAAATGTCATAATATTTAACCTTTTCCCCTCATTCCTGCCATAATCAGCCTAACCGAAACGTCCGAGAGCCTTCCTAAACATCGCCCGGTGGTGCTTCTCCCTCTCAAAGGCAACCCGGAATGACCTGGCGGCCTCTGCCCTGCCCTCTTGCTCTGCCTCCTCGATAAACTTGGGGTACATCGACAGGATCTCCAGGTCTTCCCCCTCGGCTGCCTCCCTCAAGTTCTCCCTGGTTGACCTGACGACACCCATCACTCTGAGATGGCTCAGGGCATGGACTACTTCCGCCCCGGCAGCCTCACGAAAGAGCTGGGCTACCTCCATCATGTCCTCATCTATTGCCCTGTGGGCATATGCCAGGTACTCAATATTGGTCTGGCTCTCGTCACTAAAGGCGATCTTAAGGTTTTCATCCGTTTTAGTCATCGCTCACCTCCCGGTAGTTATTCTTTAGGCAGGCTTCATCTACCAGCTGATAAACTCTACCGGCGGCACCGCTTCCCCCAGGCGGGGCACAACCCGAGACGGGGCAATGGGCACAGGCCTCGGTGCCGTTGCCGACCTCACGGAGCTTACCCTGACGCACCAGAAGCTGGAGCATTCCCTCCAGAGCACTCATCTCAACGCCAAGGCGCTGGCCAAGCTCGCCGCGGGCAATAACCCCTCTGGCCCGCCTGAACTCCTCTATGATTTGTAACAGCAAATCCACCTCCTAGGTAATAAAAATACGGCCTATCTGGTAGATAAGGGTGGCCACCAGCCAGCCCAGAAACAGCGTGTAACCGACGATAAAGCCGGTCCACTTCCAGGAATTGGTCTCCCGCCTGATGGTGACAATGGTGGCCATACAGGGGATATAGAGCAAAGACATGGCCATAAAGGCAAAGGCGACAAGCGGTGTCCAGCCCAACTGGGTGGCAATAGTCTGCCCCAGAAGGCCCTCTTCAACAGCAAACAGGACGCCGAAGGTGCCGACTACCACCTCTTTAGCCATGATGCCAAATATCAGGGTTACCGCCGCCTGCCACTGGCCGAAGCCGGCCGGGCTAAAAATGGGGGCGATCACTCTACCTATCGGCTCCAGCGCCCCGATAAAGTCCAGCAGCCAGATGACCATCACCATGGCCAGAATAATCCTTCCCGCCCTGACCAGAAACGTCCGGCCGCGCTCCCACATGTGGGTTAAGACCCCGGTGATGGTGGGCAAGCGATAGGGTGGCAGCTCCATGACGAAGTGGCCGCTCTCCCCCCGCACCAGTCTTGAGCGGAAGAGCCAGGCAAGGAAGATGGCCAAAACGATACCAATGCCGTACATGGAGAAGACCACCAGCCCCTGATAGGCGGTAAAAAAAGCGCCGGCGAAGAGCATGTAGATAGGCAGGCGGGCGCCGCAGGACATCAGTGGAGAGACCATAATGGTAACCAGCCTGTCCTTCGGGTTCTCAATGGTGCGGGTAGCCATGATAGCCGGTACGTTGCAGCCAAAACCAAGCACCAGTGGAACAAACGACCGGCCGTGCAATCCTATCCGGTGCATCAGGCGATCCATAACAAAGGCAGCCCTGGCCAGATAGCCGCTGTCCTCCAGGGCGGACAGCCCAAGATAAAGCAGTAATATCACCGGTACAAAAGACAGCACCGAGCCAACGCCGCCGATAATGCCACCGGCAAGAAGGGAGCCAAGCCAGTCCGGCTTAATCCCCGAGGCCAGTTCACCCAGCCAGTCAAAGCCCTGTCCAATCCAGCCGATGAGGGGCGTAGAAAGGGTAAAGGTAAACTGGAAAAGGCCAAAGAGGATAGCGGCGAATATGGGAATACCCAGCCAGCGGTTGAGCACCACCCGGTCGACCCTGTCGGAAGAACTCAGTTTTTCCACGGCCGGCTTTTGGAGCACGTCCTTAAGCAGGCCGCTGATAAAGCCGTAGCGGGCATCGGCAGCAACTATTTCGGCTTCGTCTCCGTAGACTCTCTTCAGATGGGCAAGGCTCTGGTTCCTGGCCCTTATGATTTCGTCTTTGCCCACTCCTCCCCCAAAAGTTTCCTGGTTATCTCCTCGTCCTCCTCCAGCAGTTTGAGCGCCAGCCACCTCGGTGAGTAGACGGAAGACGGCAAACTGGCGGTAATAACCTCCTCCAGCTTGCTTATTTCCGTTTCCATCTCTTGCCCGTAGTTGAGCCGCAAGCCTTTAGCCTGTACCTGCCCCTCGGCAACATCGACTACCGCCCTCAATAACTCCTCTACCCCCTGGTTGCGGCTGGCTACCATAGGCACCGCCGGAACCCCCAGAAGACGGGAAAGCTCGCCTACGTCAATCCGGTATTCCCGGGATCGGGCAACGTCCATCATGTTAAGTGCAATAACCAGCTTGGCCTCCATCTCCAGGAGCTGCACGGCAAGGTAGAGGTTGCGCTCCATGTTGGAAGCATCAACAACATCGACCACCACATCCGGCTGGCCGTCAATCACAAAATCCCTGGCGATTATCTCGTCCAGGGAGTAGGCGGTCAGGCTGTAGACTCCGGGGAGGTCAACCACCTTGATACGGTAACCGCCAAAGCTCAGATTACCCTCTTTCTTTTCAACGGTTACCCCCGGCCAGTTGCCGACATGCTGTTTGGCCCCGGTGAGGGCGTTGAACACTGTGGTCTTACCCGAGTTGGGATTGCCCGCCAGCGCAATTGTTATCACCTTTTTAGCCATGCTAGTTCTCCTCGGGGGCAATCTCATAGTAGACGACGGTCTGGGCCGGCCCCATGAAAGCGCACAGGTCTCCGTACAGGGAAAGTCCGCCTCCGGCCATCTCCCGCCGGCATTCCTCCAGTTCCATCTGCCTTATCCGGCGCAGCTTCCCCTGCCTGACCAGCTGCTCCATCATACCCGCCAGGACACCGGGGTCAACCTCCAACCTGCCGGCCAGCTCGCTTTCGCTGACCGGTTCCGTGGACTTTCTCAATTCGGTAAGTATGCGCGACAACAAAACACTGCTCCGTCTTATGGCGGTTTGACCAATATTTTATGGGCAACCCCTCTGCCCAGGGCCAGCCTTGAGCCACGAATATCAAGCAACACCGAGCCCGGCTGCTGACTGGTTATCACCCTGACGTGAATACCCGGGGTGAGCCCCAGCTCGGTCAGCCGCCTGTGCAGCCCCCAGCCGGCTTTGATGGCGGCCACCTCAACTATCTCTCCGGGGGTCACCATGCTGAGTGGCATCATGGATTTATCCTAATCGACCTCAACCTTTATATTGGCTGCCTCTTTCTTGCGCAGCGTCAGGTGATATCCCTTGACCTTTATCTGTATGGGATCACCCAGTGGCGCCGCCCTCTGCATCTCAACCTCAGTGCCGGTAACCACCCCCATATCGATAATCCGCCGGTAGATGCTGCCCCTGCCGGACACCCCTATTACCAAACCCTTCTCCTTTGGTTTCAATTCACTCAGTCGTTTTGTTACCATTACCCTATCCAGATAAAGGCATCCCTTATGTAATTATTAGGTTAACCTTATCCAGGCCTCATTGTATCACCTGACGTGCACTGTGTCAAGGGCAACCTAATCATAACCTTTGTCTTACCTAGAAAAATACTTGACTTTGCCGAAAATTAAGGTGTAACATTAGTTGATCCTGGTTGCCAGCGCCAGATGGAGGCGGTTATGAGTGAGCGTACGGTGGAAGAATATCTGGAATCCATAAGTTTCCTGGGGGAGATAAAAGGAGTCCCGGTCAGGACTTCCTCCCTGGCACAAGTGCTGGAGGTATCACCGGCCTCGGTAAGCGAGATGCTGCACCGGCTATCGGAAAGGGGACTGGTTAAACACGCTCCCTATGAGGGCGTCAGCCTTTCCAGGGCAGGCCGCCTCAAGGTGCTGAAGCTGACGCGCCGCCACCGCCTGTGGGAGGTATTCTTCAACAAATACCTGGGGGTCGACTGGGAAGACGTCTATCAGGAAGCCTGCAATCTGGAACACGCCACCTCTGAACTATTGACCGACAAACTGGCGGAGTTCCTGGGCAACCCTGCTGTCTGCCCCCACGGCAGCCCCATTCCCAGAAGCAACCTGAAGCAACCCAGGGTGTCGGGCATCCCCTTAGCAGAGCTTGAGGTAGGCCAAACGGCCAAAATGGTTCGCGTCGTCAGGGAGAACAACACCAGGCTCTTACGCCATCTGACGGGCCTGGAACTTGTCCCCGGAGCCAGGGTAAAAGTAGTGGAGAAGACGCCCTTTGATGGTACACTGGCTATTGAAGTCAACGGCTCCACCAGGGCAATAGGCCGTGAGACTTCATCCTTCGTAATGGTAGAGCCGGTTTAAAAACCACCCCTGGCCCCCTTCTTGTCTAGGTAAAAAAACTGAGGTATACTTAGAGGACTAGAGACGACTAGTTGCATTAAAACAACCCGACCGGACAACAATACGAGCACGGAGGCACAAGGTGAAGCTACTGGTTATCGGTTGTGGGCAGTGCGGTGGCAGAATCGCCGACGAATTCGCCCTGTTAAACAAGAAAGCGCATGTTGAGCGCGGCGTTTATATCGTCACAAATGCCATAGCAGTCAACACAGATGTTGCCGATTTAAGCGGGCTGCACTATATCAAGTCTGGCTACCACCACCGGGTCCTGATTGGGGCAAATAAGACCGGCGGTCACGGTGTCGGCAAGATAAACGAAATGGGCGCCGAGATAGCCAAAGAGGACAGCGACAAGGTAATCGAAAGCATCGGGGCGACCAAACGATTCGCCGAAACCGACGCCTTCATGGTAATCGCCGGGGCTGCCGGTGGTACCGGTTCCGGCGCCATCTCGGTAATAACCGAGGAGTTGAAAGAGCGCTATCCCGAGAAGCCGGTGTATAACCTTATAGCCCTTCCCTTTCGATATGAAGAGACGACCGAAGAAAGGTCTATCTACAATGTGGGCACCTGCCTCAAGTCCGCCTATCTGGTGGCCGATGCCATCTTTCTGGTTGACAACCAGAGATACGTCAGAAAGCACTTCTCAATCCGGAATAACATGGCCAAGATAAACCGTCAGGTAGTCAAACCCTTCTACAACGTGCTCTGCGCCGGCGAAGAGACACATGCCAAATACATCGGTTCCCGGGTGCTGGACGCCGGAGATATAATACAAACCCTGTCCGGCTGGAGCGTGATTGGATACGGCAGAACCAGGATACCCCGCTTTAAATTACCCTTTGAAGAAAAGCTTGACTTCCGCAACAAGAGCAGTGAAACCCATAAGGGGACTCAGGCGATGGATGAGGCCCTGTGTGAGCTGTCGGTGAAGTGCAACCCCACCGATGCCAAGAAAGCCCTCTACCTGCTGACATCACCACCGGAAGAAATGAATATGGACCTCATCAAAAACCTATCCGCCTCTCTCAAGGGTATGGCTACGGAAGCCATCATCCGCAGCGGTGATTATCCCAGAGGCAGGGGCGCCGTTGATATCACCGTCATCCTCTCCGAGCTTATAAACTCCAGCAAGGTGATGGACTACTTCAGCAAGACCATTGAATACATCAACCGGGCTAAGAAGCGCCAGGGAAGAATAGACTATGAACACCTGGGGATCGGGGAAACCTTTAAGGACATTCCGTCGCTGCTTGAGTAGGCTTTGGTTACCGTAACCAAGGCCCGCATGGCCTGATCTTCAGTCCTGCGCCTCCTCCGGTTCATCGTCATCCGCCTTAGGTCTTTTGGCGGCAAACATCTTGGCCAGCTTATCCAGACGGGACTGAACCCGCTGATGCTGGGTTTCAGTGCTTTCCTTTTTCTTGGCAGCCACATCCCCACCGCCCATCGCCTTCTCAAATTCCGCGCCCAGGGCCTCGGCTTCTTCCTCCTGCTGAGGCCCACCTGCCGCTTCCACCCGCGAAATTGGCTCACTGGGAATTTTCTTAAGGGAGTCAGCCGCCTTGGAGATGGCCCGCGCCGTCGTTTTATCCACCTCTCCAGTGCCACCCAGCAACTCCCTGAAGGCACTTATCCAATTCTCGCTTGCCCCCAGGGCGGCTCTTTTCGATGCTTCGGCGGCTTGCCTGGCAGCCTCTATGGCCGATTCCGCCGCTTTCTGGGCAGATTGGGCCACCCGCTCAGCCCGGCCTATTGCCTCTTGCGACGTTTCCGCCGACATTTTGGCGGCCTCCTGGGCCGACCAGGCCGCTCGCTCTGCCTTCTCTATCTTTTCCTGAGATGTCTTCCTCCAAGACTCAACCGTCTCCATGGCCAGGCTGCTTACAGCATAAGCTTTATCGATAGCTTCCCTGGCAGCCTTGGTAGCCTCTTCGGCTGCTTGTTTGGCTGCCAGGCTCACCTGCTCAGCCCGGCTGGTCGCCTGCGCCACCGCTTTTATGGCTTCCTCAGCCGCCTGTTTGGCCGACCTGCTGGCTTCATCAGCCCTGCTGACGGCCTCATGCGAGGCCCCTACCGTCATCTCAGTTGATTCGTCGGCGGCTTTAACGGCCTCCTGTGATGCCTCCCTGGCCGCCTTCACCGCTTGCTCGGCTATCTCTCTGGCTTCACCACTCGCCGTCTCAATACTACCGATAATCTCCTGAGAGGCGCTTATTGCTTCGGCAACCGCCTCTTGAGCCGATTTCCTTTCCTCGTCGGCCTTTGCTATCTCCTTGTTGAAAGCACTGGCATATTCTCTGGCCATCTCCCCGGCCAGCCTGGCCGCCTCCCCTGCCTCTGAAACCGCCTCCTGCGAGGCTTTCCTGGCTTCCTCAGCGGCCAGGTGAACCGATTGGCCACTTTCCTCAGCCGACTTCATCGCCTCTCGGGAGACGGCGATAGCCTCCTCAGCTTTGCCCCGGGTTTCCCTGCCGGTCTCTTCAGCCAGGTTCAGGGCATCACTGGCCATTTCCATGGCCTGTTCCGATGCCTCCCGGGCTGATTTGGCTGTTTTCTCGTTCCGGTGTATCGCCTTACGCGATACCTTGAGCGATTCCCTGACCAGCTCCCTGGTTGAATTCATCATCTCCTCGGCCATGGCTACCGCAGCCTCAAACTCCTTGACCAGAGACTGGGCCTGCTTCTGCGTATCCCCTATTGTTTCCCCGGCCTGTCTTATTGCTTCTTCGAAAGCTCGCCTGGAGTCCTCTGCGGTCTCCTCGGCCAGCTTGGCGGCCTGCTCGGCCCTGTCCACTGCTTTTTCGAAGACACTGGCATGTGCCCCGGCAGACATTTCAGCCGCCACCACCGTCCTCTCTGCTCGCGAAACCGCTTCCTGCGAAGCCTTCTTGGCCTCATCGGCGACCTTCTTGGCTTGCCGGCTCACTTCCTTGGCCAGGGCAACCGATTCTCTGGCTACTCTTATCGCTTCCTCGGCCACTTTCTTGGCCGATTTGTCCCTCTTCTTTACCCTGTCGATTGCTTCCTTGAGCATGGCGGTGTTCTCCTCCGCATTGTCAAGAATGCTCTGAGCCTCGTCGGCAGGTTCAGCATCATACAGGCTCATTTTGAAATACCCCCGTTTCTGATGTCACTATTCTATAACAGGCCGGGTAGTTTATCAATAACTTTTCTTGGGAGAGAGGCCGCCGGTTAAACGACACCATTTTTTGTTATAATTAGCCCAGTCCACAAAGAGGCCGGGGAATTTTATGGATAGAGAAAGTTTTGAACGTTTAGTGGCTCGAGCGGTTGAGCAACTACCCGACGAGTTTCTGGCCAGGCTTCGTAACATCGACATTGTCATCGAAGACTATCCCGGCCCGGGCAGTTTGGTCCGGGCCGGCCTGGGACGGGGCCGAACTCTACTGGGGCTATACGAGGGCGTGCCACAGACCAGGCGAGGCCAGCACTACGGGCTGGTGCCGCCGGATAAAATAACCGTCTTCCAGAAAGCGATAGAGGCCCAATGTCGCCACCGGGATCAAATCGCCCCACTGATAGCAAGCGTGGTGAAGCACGAAATCGCCCACCACTTTGGTATCAGCGACGCCCGTCTGAGGCAAATCGAAGGAAACTGAAGTCCAGGCCTCTTTAATACTCCAGAAGAAAGACCTGGGTGCTTGCCGGAAGATTGGACTTGTTTAGCGAGAGTTTCGCCTGGGGGGTGATATCGTGAGCGCCTATTTCCTTGAGGAAGCTATCTACCGGCTCCAGCTCCCGGCTCAATGCCGGTGTCCGGTAGTGCATGGGTATGACGAGCTTTGGTTCAAGCTGCCTGACGATGGCCGATGCCTTTGAGCCATTGATAGTGGAGGCACCCCCCACCGGCACCAGCAGAACATCGACATTCCCTATCTCATCCACCTGCTCATCGGTGAGGACATGGCCCAGGTCACCCAGGTGGCAGATGGACAGCTCGTCAATCTCGATGAGATAGATGGTGTTTTTACCCCTGAGGCCACCCTTTTCCTCGTCATGGGAGGCGGCTACTCCAATAATGAGCACATTACTGATCTCGTACTCTCCGGGAGCGCTGACCACCCTGGGCTCGCCACCGACACCCGAAGCGAAGGAGTGTCCCGGATGCTGATGACTTATGGTGACAATACGGGCAACCGGCTTCCCCAGTGAGTAGCCTAGCTGCGGCGAGTAGGGGTCGGTGATAACGGTGGCCTGTTTGCCCTTGATTCGGAAACAGGAGTGGCCCAGCCAGGTGATATCCATTTCAGGGCTTAATTGTAGCACGGCTACGCCTGCCCGGTCAATTTGAGTCTGCCGGTCATTAAACATTGCTTCCTGTTATGGTATTATGTCCCCAGGATGCGTTATGCTCTGCTAGCCGATATACACGCCAATCTGGCTGCCTTTACTGCCGTCCTGGGCGATATTAAGCGCCACGGGGCGGTTGATGAGCTGTGGTGCCTGGGGGATATCGTCGGCTATGGGCCCGACCCCGGCCAGTGCCTGGAGCTCCTGCAAGAGTGTAAACACATCTCGGTTGCCGGCAACCATGACCTGGCAGCTATCGGTAAGCTGGATATCAACCTGCTCAATCCCGAGGCCGCTTACGCCGTCCGCTGGACATCGCAGCAATTGAGCCCCGAAGATGTCACCTACCTGAGTAGTCTGCCGGCGGTTATCGAGCGGGACGACTTCACGCTGGTACACGGCAGCCCCAGGGAGTCCGTCTGGGAATATCTTATCTCGACCAGCAGTGCCGAAAAGAATTTTGCCTACTTTAGTTCCAGCTTCTGTCTGGTGGGACACTCTCACATACCGCTGGTTTTCAAGCAGGATGAGAACGGCGGTTGCTCGTCCATTCCGTTTACTGCCGGCATCGGACAGGCGCTGGGGAAGAGCCGCATGATTATCAACCCCGGCGGTGTTGGCCAGCCCCGGGACGGCGACCCCAGGGCCAGCTACGCCATCTATGACAGCGA
>DAOWDO010000018.1 GCA_030638985.1 Dehalococcoidia bacterium
GGTTTGGCTACCTCTTTGAGCTGAAGAACATCCGGTGGTCCGTATTTTGTGCATACAATTGCTTTCATAAGTATTCCTCCTAAGATAATCTTTTAATTTTCCCCCCTTTGCTAACCTTAAGTTTAGTTAACCCTCCAGCAAGTCTTTGGTGCTGGGCAGCTCCCCTGAAATCCTCTCGTCAATCCTGGTGGCTTTGTCCAGTGCCCTCGCCAGAGCCTTGAACAAGGCCTCCGTCTTGTGGTGGTCATTGGTGCCGTAGAGCACTCTGGCATGGAGATTTAGCCTGGCTTCGGCAGCGAAGGCCTCCAGGAAGTGGCGTACCAGGTCGGTGGCAAAGCCGGTCATATCATTATCGGAGAAGGGCAACTCCAGTACGGTATATCCCCGGCCACTCAGGTCAACGGCAACCATGGCCAGGGCATCATCCATCGGCACGGTAGCATCGGCCATGCGGACAATACCCCTCCTGTCCCCCAGAGCTTCCGTCAGCGCCCTGCCCAGACAGATAGCGACATCCTCGACCAGATGGTGCTGGTCGTCCCCGGTGGCAGATAATTTTATGTCAAATAGACCGTGCTTTGCCAGCTGTGACAGCATATGGTCGAACATCCTTATGCCGGTGAGCACTTCATAGTCACCGGTGCCATCAATAGCAAGCTCCAGGTTAATATTGGTTTCTCCGGTCTCCCTCTTGACAACGGACCTCCTGCTAGTCATCAATCTCCTCCCCTATCTCATTAAGTGTTTCCATGAGTATATCATTCTCTTCCGGCCGACCGATACTTATACGAACACAATCTGTAAGAAACGGCTTGTCGAAGTAGCGAACCAGTATGCCCCTATCTTCCAGCTTCTGCTGAAGCTCCCTGGCCCCTCCCTCCAGCACCGAGCACAGGATAAAATTGGCCTGCGACGGGTATGGCTTCAGCCATCCGATTTCACCAAGCCGTCCGAATAGCCTCTCCCTCTCCATGATGATGGTCTTGACGCTGGCCATGAGATAATCAACATCCTTTAGTGACTCCTTAACCGCTACCAGGGCGGCGGCGTTGACGCAGTACGGCTCTTTTACCCGCAGCAAGCAATCAGCTATCTTAAGCGGAAAGAGGCCATAGCCGACCCTCAAGCCGGCCAGTCCGGCCCACTTGCTGAAGGTCCTGAGCACCATCAGATTAGCGTACTGCCCTATCAAGGGAGCTACTGTCTCTCCGGTGAACTCGTAGTAGGCTTCGTCAACCACCACCGGCACACCGGTATCCAGCACCTGGAGGATATCAGCCCGGGGCATTATTGTCCCGGTGGGATTGTTGGGGCTGGCCAGGAATATCACCTTGGTCTTGCCGGTGACGGCCTTCCTGACGGCGCTAACATCCACCCGATATTCCTCATCACGGGGTACTTCCACGGGAACCCCGCCGTTCAGACGGGTAAAAAAATCGAACATGGCGAAGGTGGGTATACAGTTGACCACCTCGTCACCCGGCTCCAGAAATAGCCTAAGGATGAGGTCTATCAACTGGTCGCTGCCGGCACCGGCCACTATGTGCTTCGCCGACACGCCGGTATATTCAGACAGCAGCTTTCTAAGCTCTGTCTGCCACGAGTCAGGGTAGATGTTGAGATCGCTATACTCAGCCAGCGCCCTGTTTACCGCCGGTGAGCAACCATAGGGATTCTCGTTGGCATCCAGCTTGATAATACCCATCTCCGATTCTTCGGCTTTATCCCCAAGGACATCCGGCGACTTGCTGGCAGCATAGCCGGTAAATCCAGCCAGGTCGGCGCGTATAAACCTTTCAATCCCCTGCGACAAAGAAATCCTCCAGCTCAATCCTGATTCAGCCGCTTCTCCACCGCCCTGGCGTGTGCCTCCAGCCCCTCGGCCCGGGCGATGGTTATCGCTGCCGGCCCCAACTCTTTTAAGTTTGCCCTGTTCACCACAACCAGATTTGTGTATTTGACGAAATCATTAATATTGAGCGGCGAGCTAAAACGGGCGGTACCACCGGTAGGCAGGGCATGACTGGGCCCGGCAACATAATCGCCGATAGCCACTGTCGGCCTTTCGCCGATAAAGATACAGCCGGCATTTTTTATCTCTTCGATGTAATTATCCGCTCCTTCCACATCCAAGACAAGGTGCTCCGGCGCATAGCTGTTCGATAGCTCTATCGCCTGAGCCATGTCTTCAACGACAACCACCAGACTGCCACTCTCCAGAGATGCCTCAGTAATGGCCCGGCGCCCCAAATCTTCCAGTTGCCTGTCAACTTCTTTCGTTGTTTCATCGGCCAGCTGCTGAGAGGTGGTTACCAGAATGACTGAAGCCAGAGCGTCGTGCTCCGCCTGAGCCAGCATTTCAGCGGCCACATACTCCGGCCCGGCTGTCCCATCAGCGATAATCAATACCTCGCTCGGCCCCTGAAGACCATCGATGTCAACCATACCATAGACAAGCTTCTTGGCCAGCATGACAAAGATGTTGCCCGGCCCGCAGACCTTGTCCACCCTGGGGATAGACTCAGTGCCACAGGCAAGGGCGGCTACGGCCTGAGCGCCCCCGATGGAAAATACACGGTCAACTCCGGAGATATCGGCCGCCGCCAGTGTTGCCGCCGGCACCAGCCCGTCCTTTCCCGGCGGCGTCACCATAATGACCTGGCTCACTCCGGCCACTCTTGCCGGAATGGCCGTCATCAAAACCGTCGAGGGATAGTTGGCGGTGCCCCCGGGGGCATAGACACCTACCTTTTCCAGCGGCCGCAGCAGAGTGCCTTCACCCATGTGTCCCACCCCGCTCAGTATGCCATCACGCTGCGCCCTGTGGAAGCTGGTTATCCTCTGCGCCGCCAGCTCAAGCGCTGATGCCAGCTCCGGTTCCAGCAGGCGTCGCGCCCGGCTCATCTCTTCCCGGCCAACCTCCAGCGACTCGAGGCGTATGCCGTCTATTTTTTGGGTATAGTCATAGAGGGCGGCGTCTCCTCGGCGGCGCACCTCACCGATAATCTGCCGCACCGCCGTCTCCGGGTCTTCCGTGCCAAACATCTCGCCCAGCCTCTTTGCAAGTGCCGGGGAGACAGAATAAACACCGGTTTCACCGCGCCGTGTTAGAAGCGGCTTCGCCTTTTCAAAGCCGACAACAACCTTCAACTTACATTGCCTCCGTGGCATCACTTAGTCTCTCTGTAATATAGTCCATCCGCTTACGCTTAAGCCCACTGGTAGTTTTAGCGGTGCTGCCGATGAGGCAAGCGGTTGATTCAAACAGGGTATCGATAATCTTCAGATTATGCCTGGCGATAGTGCCACCGGTCTCTGTATTTTCAATCAGCAGGTCGGCATCCTCCGGCAGAAAGGCCTCACTCGCCCCCCAGGTAGGGATAATCCGGTAGCGGTTAATACGATGGTTACGGGCATATTGGTCGGCTATATTCACATACTCCGAAGCCACCCGACACGACTCGCCCTTTTCAGTGAAAAGCTGCCTCAGGCTACCAATGTCGCCAGCCGCTACCTCCTGGTCAACAACGGCTACTATCTTCACCTTGCCGTATTTCAAATCCAGCAGTTCCGTTACCGGGCTGGAGGGGAACTGGTATTTGTGCTCTGTAAGCCAGTCCCTGCCGGTAACCGCCAGGTCGAAATTGCCGTTGGCCACCTGGAGGGGCATATCCTGTGGCCTGACCACCTTGACAAGTACCCCTTCCAGACTACTGGTCGGCCGCCGGTTTCCCGTGGCTGACGGGTAGTCGTCAATACGAATTCCTGCTCTATCAAGGATTTTAGCAACATGCACCTGCTGGTGACCATCCGGTAAAGCCAGCCTGACGACATCTCTGTCAATTCTGGTAGAACTTCCGTGTACTGCCATTTTTGGTGCTATAGTGATGGCTGGTGACGCGTTATCTTCGACAACTTGCGATAATCCGCTGGTGATAGAAGCCAATACCCCGGCCATGTCCTTCGTCCTCAGGCTATTGCGGTTGGCTATCAGGAAGGCGCGGTAGCCGACCACCTCAGCCAGTGGCACCAGCCCATAAGACGCCAACTCATCTTCTCTCTTCACCGATAGAATCACCAGCTCAGCGCTCTCCGGCGGATAGGCTTCTACCGCACCCCAGAGCGGATATATGCTGAAGCGCCTCAGCCTGAGCTTGCGGGCGTAAAACTCAGCCAGGTTGGGATATTCACTGGCGATACGGGTCAGTTTATCCCTGGCCGCCAGCTTGCCCGGACTGGTAGCCTGGCCAGGGTAAGCTGCCGCATAGAGCACGCCATCCCCGTAGCCCATATCGGCTACCTTGACCACGTCACTGCTGGGATACCTCACCAGCAACTCTTCGACCCAGTCCCGGCCGCAGATGCCCAGGTCGTAGTTGCCCACCGATACCTGAATGGGAATATCCTTCTCCTGAAATATCTTCAGCGAAAGCTCGGGGAACCGGCTCGATTTAAGTCTATAGGAACGAGCCTTGCTGTGATAATCATCAAGCCCCCAGTCCAGCCTGTCCAGCAGGGCGGCCGTGGCCGACAATAGACGTCCCTTAGGCAAAGCTATCGCCAGCGGCATTTCCATCACATCCTAGCATTGCCAGCACTCCGGCAGCATCATCTACCGAAGATTTCCGGCCACTTGCCGGGTCGGTTAGAACAAATATCGGACTTCCAGCCCGGACCTCGAGCAGCCAGGCATGCTCACCATCTTCCCGGCCGTCAAGGGATAGCTCAACGACAAAGCCGGCTTCCCGTAGCAGCCGGGCGACGTTGAATCCCTCCCCGATTGCCTCCGGGGCAATACTCACCAGTATTCTGTTTGCCACCATCCTGGACTCTTCCCCGGGAGGAAGAAACCCCATCAAGCGGTCTAAATACAGGGCAAAGCCGGCCGCCGGTATATCACGGCCACCCATCTGCGGAATAAGAGCGTCATAACGGCCGCCGCCACCGACGACTTCCTTCCCCACCTGGAGATGGAAAATCAGGCCGGTATAGTACTCAAAGCCCTTGCCCGAAGCCAGGTCAATCCGATAGTCGTACCCCAACGCCTCCAGGTGTTCAACCACTCCAATGAAGTTTTCCAGCGATGGCTTTAATTGGGACAGGTCTTTGGCGAACAGCGCCTTCATATTCTTCAAAAAGCCAGACGCCCTTCCCTTGAGTTTCAGCAGCAGCTTCAGAGCTTCAGCCAGCTCTGGCTTAAACCTGGCTATGGTTTCAACATCGCCATCCAGAATCCGGTCAAATATCCGGGACCGTTCATCCGGGCTGAGCCCGAGGCTCTCCAGCAGTGCCCGGATAAGGCCGGCGTGGGACAGCCTTATCTTGACCTCTTTTTGTCCCAGCCTATCCAGCACTTCCAGGGCCAGGGTGACCAGCTCGACATCAGACAGGACCGAGTTTACTCCGATAAGCTCAGCGCCACACTGCCATCTCTCCCGCGACTTCCTGCCCGTCTCTTCAAAGATAAAGATATTGGTCACATAGAAAAGCCGGGACAGCCCCTCCTTGATGCTCTCAATATAGAAGCGGGCGGCCGGTATGGTGCCGTCGGGCTTCAAGACCACCCGTTCACCGCTCCAGCCGTCCCAGTCCAGAAAGGAGTACACCCTGCCCAGCATGCCCGGTGTCAGCGTTCCCGCCGAAGTAAATAGATAGAGATACTCCAGCGAAGGTGTCCTTATTTCCTGATAGCCCCACTTTAGGCAGCAGTCTTCAAAGACATCTTCAACAAAGCGGAATCGGGCCATTTCCGCCGGGGATAGGTCACGGAACCCCCGGCACCTTTCTACTTTCATAATCACTACCTTTACAAATCAGTCCGTAAATTCTACATTACTTCGCTTTGAGGTTCAACCTGAAATCTTCATTGCAACCAGAACAAGTTCGGGCTATACTCTAAGAGCCTACTAGAGAGCTCTTCATATGATAAAAGCTGTACCTATATTGCTTCTGGGCTTGCTGGCTATTCTCTCCGGCGCCGTAGCCGCCCAGACCAGTGGTCCCACCATTACCGTGCTCAATGTCGACGGAACCATCAACCCGATTGTGGCTGAATACCTGGAGCGCGGCATCGAGCAGGCCGAACAGGAATCCGCCAGCGCCCTGATTATCCAGCTGGACACCCCCGGGGGCCTTGATACCAGCATGCGGGAAATTATCCAGCTAATGGACGGGACGAAAATACCAATAGTAGTCTATGTGCCACCGGGGGCAAGGGCAGCCTCGGCTGGCTTCTTTATCACCATAGCCTCCGACGTCGCCGCCATGGCACCTGATACCGCCATCGGCGCGGCAACGCCGATTTCACTCGGCACCGAGGGTGAAGCCCAGACCTCAGAAGAACTTCAGGCCAAGATTATCAACGATGCCGTAGCCTATGCTCAGGCGATTGCCGAGAGCCACGGGCGCAATGTGGAATGGGCTGAAGAAGCGGTTCGAGAAGGCGCTTCCATCCCCGCCAGCAAGGCTCTGGAACTCAGCGTCATTGACCTCGTCGTTAGTGACCTTGATGACCTTATCTCACGACTGGATGGCTGGCAGGTAACCAGGTTTGACGGCACTACCATAACAATCCAGACCCAGGGAGCCGATATTAATGACATCGATATGACCTTTATAGAGAGCTTCCTGTTCGCTATCAGCGACCCCAATATTGCCTATATACTGCTCAGCCTGGCGATACTGGGCATAACCGTTGAAATCTTCAACCCCGGCCTCATCTTCCCCGGTGTGACCGGCGCCGTCGCCGGCCTGCTGTCCTTCTACTCGCTGGGTATGCTACCGGTGAACCTGGCCGGCATTTTGCTGATAGTGCTCGCCTTCGGGCTTTTTATCGCCGAGGCTTTCACGGCAGCCTTTGGGTTGCTTACCGCCGGCGGCATTACTGCATTGGTCGTCGGCTCGCTAATTCTCTTTAAAGGAGGGCCTTTGTTTCAAGTGGATCCAGTATTAATTGCCGTTGTTGCCGTTATCTTCGCCGGCTTACTCGCCTTTGTTGTTAATCGCGTCGTCGTTGCCCACCGGCGGCAGGCAGCCACCGGTAGAGAAGAAGCATTGGGCAAGACTGCCACCGTCCGCACTGCGCTTGAACCCGAGGGCACCGTGTTCCATGAAGGCGAAATCTGGAAGGCGTTGCTCGATGAGGGCCA
>DAOWDO010000078.1 GCA_030638985.1 Dehalococcoidia bacterium
GAGCGATACCAGATGAAAGAATACCGGCCAGAGGATATCCGAAATGTTGTCATGCTGTCGCATAGTGGTGCCGGAAAGACATCGCTAGCCGAGGCTGCCCTGTTTGCCGCCGGAGCTATCAGCCGCCTGGGCAAGGCTGATGCCGGGACCACTACTTCTGATTATGACCCGGATGAGATAAAGCGCAAAATAAGCATGAACCTGACTATGCTCCCCTGCGAGTGGGCGGGTACCAAGATTAACCTGATAGACACCCCGGGCTATTCCGACTTCGCCGGCGAGGTCAAGGCGGCGGTCAGGGTCAGCGAGGGGGCTGTAATCGTGGTTTCGGCGGCGGCCGGCATTGAGGTCGGCACCGGGCAGGTCTGGGCATACAGCGAAGAAGCCGGGCTTAAGCGCATCATCTTCATCAATAAAATGGACCGCGAGAATGCCAACTTTGGGAGGACTACCGATGAAATCCAGGCTAGGTTTGGCGTCCGTTGCGTACCCTTGCAGATACCTGTCGGCGCCCACGATGATTTTAAGGGCATTATCGACCTGCTGGCAATGAAATGCTACCTCGGGCCTAAGGGCGAAGAAGCGGAGATACCATCGTCGCTGGCTGACCAGGTAGCCGGCTATCGGGAGAAGATGGTGGAAGCAATTGCCGAGGTTGATGATACCCTTATCGAGAAGTACCTTGGAGGTGAGGAACTCACCAGTGAGGAGCTGGTCGCCGGGCTAAAGCAGGCGGTAGCCAGCGGTCAGGTGGTGCCCATACTTACAGGCTCGGCGCTGCAAAGTGTCGGTGTTACACAGCTGCTGGATGCCGTATCCGGCTATCTACCGTCAGCCGGGCAAGCCGAGCTGATTGCCACCAAAGATTTCAGTGCGGATGGATTTGAGCCGGTTTCCGGGGCGCCGCTGGCTGCCCTGGTGTTCAAGACCAGCGCCGACCCGTACGTTGGTAAGCTTACCTACTTCCGGGTGTTCTCTGGCGCCATTGCCAGCAACTCCCAGGTGTGGAACGTAACTCAGAGCAATGCGGAGCGCATCGGGCAGCTTTTTATTCTTACAGGGAAGAACCAGGAACCGGTATCCGGTGTCAATGCCGGCGATATTGGTGCTGTGGCCAAGCTCGGCATCACCAACACCGGTGACACGCTGGGCAGTCAGGACAAGCCGGTTAAGATTAAACCGGCCACCTTCCCGGAACCGGTCTTCAGTGCCGCCGTGAATCCCAGAACCAAAGCCGATGTTGACAAGCTGGGGACGTCACTGGCACGATTGAGTGAGGAAGACGCTACTCTCCGGGTGCATCGCGATCCCGATACAGGTGAGACTATCATGTCCGGGCTTGGTGACACACAGCTTGAGGTTGCCGCCGAGAAGATGCAGCGCAAGTTCGGCGTTGGTGTTGACCTGACCACCCCCAAGATTCCTTATAAAGAGACCATTACCAGGCCGGCTAAGGCGGAGTACAAGCACAAGAAGCAGACCGGTGGCCATGGCCAGTATGGCCACGTGCGGCTGGAGCTGGCTCCCCTGTCCCGGGGCAGCAGTAATGAATTTGCCAATTCCGTTGTCGGAGGGTCTATCCCAAGGAACTATATTCCGGCTGTGGAGAAAGGGGTCAATGAAGCAATCAAGGAAGGTGTTCTGGCTGGTTATCCGGTGGTTCATGTCAAGGCGACCGTATATGATGGCAGCTTCCACCCGGTGGATTCCTCGGAAATATGCTTTAAAATTGCTGGTGCCGGAGCCTATAAAAGAGGCTTATCTGCCGGGCAACCAATTCTTCTGGAGCCGATAATGAACCTCAGGGTTACTGTCCCCAGTGATTTTACCGGTGATATCATCGGCGACCTCAACACCAAAAGAGCGCGGGTGCAGGGCATGAATCCGCAGGATGGCAGCAATGTCATTGATGCCCAGGCGCCTCTGGCCGAGGTGATACGCTACGCTATTGACCTTAAGTCAATAACCCAGGGCAAGGGCACTTTTTCCATGGAGTTCAGCCACTATGAGGAGGTGCCGGACCATATTGCCCAGAAGATTATTGCCGGGCGCCAGGCTGAGCGGCAGGCGGAGAAAGACTAGTTTTCCCCGGCAAGCTCTCTTACCCTGGCGGTGAAGGCCGGTAGCACCTTTTTCCAGTCCCCGACCACCCCGAAGCGAGCCACCCGGAAGATGTTTGCCTCCGGGTCTTTGTTGATGGCGACGATGTTCTTCGCCCCGGAAACACCGCTGATGTGCTGGCTGGAGCCGGAAAGGGCTACCGCCAGGTAGAAGTCGGGGGCAATGATTTTACCGGTGAGCCCTATTTGAGCTGTGTCCCCAATCCAGCCGTTATCGCAGGGTGGCCGGCTGGCGCCGATCGCCCCTTTGAGCAATCGGGCTAGCTCTTCCAGTTGCTTGAAATCCTGGTTACTGCCAATGCCCCTGCCGCCGGCAACTACTGTAGCTGCTTCCTCCAGCCTGATTCCCTCGGCCACCTGGGATACTTTCTCAATAATTCTGGTTCTCATTGCTGGTGGCTCCACTTCGGCCTCAATGTTTATTACCTCACCCCGCTTTGAGACGTCTGCTTCCAGCGGTGAGTACGCCTTGCTCCTGACGGTAGCCACCTCGGGGAAATGCTCGCCGGTGATAACGGCCATAACGTTGCCGCCATAGACCGGCTTGGTCCGCTCGAGCAGTCCTGATTCCGGGTCGATGGATAGCTCAATGCAATCCGTGGTCGCTTCTGTGCCCAGGCGGAAGGCCAGCCTGGGTGCCAGGTCCTGCCCGATGGAGGTCTGCCCCAGCAGTAAAATTCGGGGCGCGGTCTGTTTGACCAGCCTTTCCATCACTGGCATGTAGGCATCGGCCTGGTAGTCCTTGAGTAGCGGGGCATCAACGATATATACTCTATCGGCACCGAAAGTGATGGCTTCCCTGGCTGACCCGGCCAGGTTACTGCCCAGCAGGACGGCGCTCAATTCCTCTTGCAGCTCAGAGGCTAGCTTTCGTCCGCAGCCAAGCAGCTCTTTGGTTATAGCCTGTAGCTGGCCGTTAACCACCTCACCGAATATCATAACGCCCTGGTTTTGAGACATACCTTAACTCCTGCCTTAAATCAGCTTCTCCAGCCTCAGCCTCTCGGCCAGATTGGCTCCGGCCTCTTCCGGGGTCTCACCGTGTATAATCTGGCAGTTAGCCTTATGGACGGGCTGAAATAGCTTGACTAGCCGGCTTCGCCGGCCGGCGGCACCGACCTCGGACGGCTGAACACCGATATCCGCCGGCTTCCAGATGACGGGCTCCTTCCTTTTGGCTGCCATAATTCCCCTTATTGTCGGGTAGCGGGGCTCGCCGATTTCGTTGCTTACTGTAACCACGGCGGGCAGGGGAGTCTCGATGACCTCGTAGCCGTCTCCGGTTACCCGCTCTACCTGTGCCTTGCCATCGGCAACGTCTATTTTCCGGGCGACGGTAACGCCGGGGAGGCTCAGCACTTCGGCGATGCCCAGACCCACCTGTCCCTCACCCCAGTCGGCTGCCTGACGGCCGCAGAGTATGAGGTCGTAGTCACCGGTTTTTTTTATCGCCATAGCCAGAGCGTAAGCCGTTGACCAGCTATCGCCATCGGCAAAGGCTTCATCCTCCAGCAGGACAAGCTCATCGGCGCCCATGGCCAGCGCCTTTTTAATTACCTCCCGGGGTAAATCGGTGCCCAGGCTGAGGGCAATTACCTGGCCGCCGTGAGCATCCTTGAGCTTCAGCGCCGCCTCCAGGGCGTACTCGCTGTAGGGGTCGAGCACTACCGGCACGTCGGCGGCCAGCACCACCCGGTTGCCACCGGCATCGACCTTGAAGCTGGCAGGAGGTGCCTCGGGGTCGGCGCCCCGTTCGACGCAGACAATAATTTTCATTGGCTACCCATATAAGAACGAGAGCAAATAATCAAACAATGTAGCATCCAGGCTGTCCGGGTGTCAAACCGCTACCTCCTGTTTCGCCCCGGTTTTTAAGCGGCTCAGGTGACTATCGGTGACGGGTGCTCCTGGAAGGGGTGTATCCGCACGATAAGTGAGAAGAGAAAGGGGTAGTCTGATTTCAGGTGCTCCATGTAGGTTATCCACTCGGAAGCCAGCAGACGGTATACTCTCTGGATATCGGTGGCCAGGTGGCCAAGGTCGCTCTCCGGTAGCTCGCCCAGTGAAGCCCTGGCCTCCAGCTCCTCTGCCAGGTGAAAGACGGCCCACAACAGGTCGGAGCCGCGCTCGTGCTCGAGCACGTTGGGGTTCTCCAGCAGCCTTAAAATAAAGGGGCGTTTTTGAACAAGGAATGCCTTCAGTTCATTCAGGTCTATGTTGCTACACACCGGCCTGTCTTCCAAATCACGAATAAAAGCCCTTGCTTTCTTATAATCAGCCCTGGTCCAGCCATCATCAATATTAAGGCAGGGACAAATCTCCTTGTTACTGCTAAAGCAAGCAAGCAGCATTGCCAGCAGCTTATTGCCCACCTCACTGAAAAATGTGCCGGCAACCATATTGAGTTTTTTCAGTACGGCCTGTTTTCCCCGGCGGGCGAGGATACGCTCGATTATCAGCACTACCAGGAAGACCTCCAGGAAGACAAAGGCCAGGTCGCCAAGCATAAAGATAAAGATATGGTGCGGGTCCCGGAATACCAGAAAGTGGATGTAGTACGCCAGGCTGGAGGTGGCGACCAGAATGGCGGCTAGAATGATAAAATCAGAGCGCTTCATAACTGCCTCCTTTATGCCAGGCGGTGGCCTGGGCTGTCATGGCGGGATGCTTTAGCAGGCCATGCTTACCAGACGGTCAATGCCGCTTAAATCGGGGATAACTTCTATTTCAGTTGAGGGGAAGAGACGGGCAAGCAAAGCGGCTACCGATTCTTTCTGTCCGTAGCCAATTTCGATAAGCAGGCTACCGCCGGGGCGGAGCTTGCCCTTCGCCTGGTGGCACAACCGCTGTATTTCCCTAAGGCCGTCGGTGCCGCCGTCAAGGGCCGATGCCGGCTCAAAACTGCTGGTTGCCATCTCTGTCTTCTTGACATAAGGTAAGTTGGCTACGATGAAATCAACCGCTTCAGGCAGCGGCTTCAGCGTATCACCGCAGAGCAGGCAGATTCTGCCAGCCACCCCGTGCCTGAGGCAGTTAAGCTTGGCTACCTCTAGGGCGGCAACTGAAATATCGGTGGCGTAGATTTTGGCTTGAGGCAGGCTCCGTGACAGGGTGATGGCGATAGCGCCGCAGCCGGTGCCGATATCGGCGATAACCGGTGCCGTGCGTCTTTGTGCCAGAGCAATTGTCTTTTCCACCAGCAGCTCGGTCTCCGGCCTGGGGATGAGGACGTCGGCATTGACGTAGAAGTCCAGGCTGTAGAACTCGCGGTGCCCTGTTATATAGGCGGTAGGCTCACCATTCAGGCGACGCTTTACCAGATGCCGGAAGGCTACTTCCTGCTGCTGGTTCAATTCATCTTCCAGGGAGAGGTACAGCTCAACCCGGTTCAACCCCAGTGCCTGCCTGAGCAGCAGCTCACCCTCGATGGCGGCATCCTCGATGTTGCCAGCCGCCAGCTTCTTACGGGCGCGGCCGAGTAATTCCTTTACCGTCATGTAATCTGTGCCTCTAGCTGCTTTGCCTGCTCGCTGGTGGCGATGGCATCAATCAGGTCGTCCAGCTCTCCTTCCAGAATCTTGGGCAGGTTGTGCAGGGTGAGCCCGATACGGTGGTCGGTAAGCCGGTCCTGGGGGAAGTTATAAGTTCTGATTTTCTCGGCCCGTTCACCGGTACCAACCTGAGAGCGGCGCTCGGCGGTGATTTCGCCGGCCTGTTTTTGCTTCTCCAGCTCCAGGAGACGGGCCCGCAAAACAGACATGGCCCTAGTTCTGTTTCGGTGCTGGGAGCGTTCGTCCTGGCTGACAATCACCATACCCGTCGGTAGATGGGTCAGGCGCACCGCGGTGGCCACCTTGTTTACATTCTGGCCGCCGGGGCCGCCGCTGTGGAAAATGTCGACTCTGAGGTCGTTGGGGTTGATATTCACCTCTACCTCGTCGGCTTCCGGCAGGACGGCTACCGTAGCCGTTGAGGTGTGAATCCTGCCTGAGGATTCGGTAACCGGCACCCGCTGCACCCGGTGGACGCCTCTTTCATACTTGAAGCGGCTGAAGGCTCCTTTGCCCTTAATCTCAAAGATGATTTCTCTGATGCCGCCAACGGGTGTCTCATTGGCGTTTATGATGTCCGTTGCCCAGCCTTTCGTCTGGGCATAGCGGCCGTACATGCGAAAAAGGTCGGCGGCAAAGAGGCCGGCCTCCTCACCGCCGGTACCGGCCCTGATTTCCATGATGATGTCCCTGTCATCGTTGGCGTCGCGGGGCAGCAGGGCCAGTTTGAGCTGCTGCAGCTGTTCCTCCAGTTGTGGTTCCAGGATTTCAATCTCCTGGACAGCCAGCGCTTTCATGTCCTCGTCCCGTTCTTCGGCCAGCAGGGATTTCGCCTCTTCCAGTTCACTGCTGGTAGCCTTGAACCGGCGGTATTTAGCCACCAGGTCCTCCAGGCCGGCTCTCTCCTGAGCCAGGGCCTGAAGCTGCTTGGGGTCGGTAGCTATCTCGGGGGTAGCTATTTGCCTTTCCAGCTCCTGATAGCGCTTCTCTATTGCTGCCAGTCTGTCTAACATGGCTAACCTCAAAATAAGTATAGCACAAAGGAAAAAAACTTTGCCGGATGTCTGGCTGCTTGAGGGCGGCTTCTAACAGACCGAGTTACCCGGCTGGATGCGGCTGCCCGGTTCCAGTTTATAGCCGGCGGCTATGGAGACACCATCTCCCAGTACCGCTTTCCGGCTGATGCTGCCGGCGCCGAGTTGGCAGTTATTGGCAATGATAGATTCGCTTACCACCGCTCCCGGTCCGATTTCAACTCCGTTCCAGATAACGGATGCCTCTATGACCGCTTTTTCCATTATCTTGCAGCCAGAGCCGATGACCGCCGGCCCGGTTATTTGGGCTTCGGGGTGGACCTCACTTCCGCCGGCGACGATTATCCGGTTGTCTGATTTCGGGTGGTACTGGTTGCTCTGGCCACTGAGCAGGTCATTGTTCAGCCGCAAATACTTTTCCGGGGTGCCGATGTCTATCCAGTAACAGGGAGAAGGATAGGCGTACATTGGCTCGTCTCGCTCCAGGAGCATGGGGAAGAGCTGGCGCTCAAAGCTGAAAACGGTCTCTGCCGGAGCGCATGACAGGATTTCCGGTTCCAGGATGTAGGTGCCGGCATTGATCATGTTGGTGGTCACCTGGTCCCAGGTAGGCTTTTCCAGGAAACGGGTCACCCGGCCCTGGGCGTCGGTCTCTATCAGGCCGTAGCTGGTGGGGTCATCAACCGGCGTAAGGGCGATGGTCGCCTTTGATTTCTTCCGGCGGTGAAAGTCCATCATGGCGGTGAGGTCGAGGTCGGTGAAGATATCCCCGTTTAGCACCAGGAAGGTCTCGTCCAGGTATTGCTGGCTGTTCTTGACGGCGCCGGCGGTGCCCAGTGCTGTCTCTTCCATAACATAGATGAGCTCCAGCCCGAAGTTGCCGCCATCACCGAAGTGGTCTTCGATAGGCTGGGGCAGGTAGTTGAGGGTCAGTATTGTCTTGGTGACATTATGGCGGCTGAGGCGGCGGATGACATATTCCAGAAAGGGCTTGTTGAGCACCGGCACCATGGCCTTGGGTGTTTTTATGGTCAGTGGCCTCAGCCGGGTGCCCAGGCCGCCCACTAAAATAACTGCCTTCACATTGAACCTCGGGAGGCTGACTGCC
>DAOWDO010000027.1 GCA_030638985.1 Dehalococcoidia bacterium
ATCATCATTGGCAATTTTCTGAGCCACGCCCTCGGCGATGGCCGTCTTGCCCACCCCGGCTTCGCCGACGACGACCGGGTTGTTCTTGGTGCGCCGGGTGAGTATCTGCATCACCCGCTTGATTTCGCCTTCGCGGCCGATGACCGGGTCCAGCTTGCCCTCGCGGGCCAGCTCGGTCAGGTCACGGCTGTATTTGGCAAGGGAGCGATACTTGCTTTCGGCCCTGGCGTCGGTTACCCGGTGCCCGCCCCTGATTTTCTTGAGGGCAGCGTAAACCTTTTCCTGGTCAATACCGGCGCTGCGGAGTATCTTGGCTGCCTCGCCCTTCTGCTCGCCGCTTATGGCTATCAGCAGGTGCTCGGTGCCGATAAACTCGTCTTTGAGCCGGTTAGCCTCGCCGTCTGCTGCCTCCAGGAGCTTGGCGACGCGGGGCGTGGCGTAGATTTGCCCCGCCTCGTAGGCCACCTTGGGTGTTTTCTCCAGCGTGGAGGCCACTTGCTCTTTTACTGCATCGCTGCTAACGCCAATCTCTTTCAGTATTTCGATTACCAGCCCCTTCTCCTGCTGCAGCAGTGCCAGCAGGATGTGTTCCACGTCCCATTGGCTGTGCTGTAACTGACGAACCAGTTGCTGGGAGGCAGCCATTGCTTCCTGCGCCTGTTC
The DNA here is from genome assembly GCA_030638985.1 of Dehalococcoidia bacterium. Taxonomy (GTDB): domain Bacteria; phylum Chloroflexota; class Dehalococcoidia; order Dehalococcoidales; family DAOWLH01; genus DAOWLH01. Next base: position 664 of record DAOWDO010000027.1, read on the forward strand.
GGTAAATCTTTCCTGTCTCATACTTCCTCCCTATTCCTCAAGCTGTCTATCTCCGCCTCAAGCTCTTCGGTAGCCCGTTGCAACCGGGCAATCTGCCTGGACATTCTCAGGATAACTTCAACACCGGCCAGGTTGACCCCCAGGTCTTCCATCAATGCTCTTACCCGGCGCAGCAAGGCCAGGTCCATATCGGAGTAAAGCCGGATGTTGCCCGACGACCGGGCTGGCCTGACTATGCCCACCTTTTCGTAATAACGCAGGGTATAGGTCCGGGTGCCTAACAGCTCGGCGGCGATGCTGATTACATAGCGCGGTTTAATGTTTTCGTCCATAGCCCTTCACCTTCCCTTCAATACTATCCGGGTCTGACCTGGCTTAGCTTTTTAAATAACTCCTTTTCTTCTGGCGATAGCTTACTTGGCAGCACCACATTCACTCTGGCCTTGAGGTCACCCCGTGGTGCTTTCCCCAGGTGGGGCATGCCCTGTCCGGCCAGGCGGAAGGTGCGTCCGTTCTGGGTCTCCGGCGGAATCTTAAGTGCCAGCTTGCCCTTGAGAGTTGGCACCTGGATTTCGCCGCCGAGCACCGCCGTTGTCAGCCCGACGTCTACGCTAACATGTAGGTCATCGCCCCGGCGCTCGAAAAGGTGGTGCGGTTTTACCTTTATTGCCAGGTAGAGGTCGCCTCTGGCGCCGCCTCCCTGGCCCTGGCCGCCTTTACCGGCGACGCGCACCCGGGAGCCGGTCTTGACTCCGGCAGGTATCTTGACTTCAAGGCGCTTTACCCGGCTTATAATACCCCGGCCGCGGCAGATGGAGCAGGCCACGTTCTGTATCCGTCCGCTGCCGCCACAGGTGGCGCAGGGCTCTTCGGCGCGGAGGCTGAGGAGACGGCTGGTTCCACCGAAGGCTTCTTCCAGCGCAACCTCAACCTGCTGCTCGATGTCCTGCCCCCGCCTGGGGGCGCGGCTGGTATAGGTTCCTGCCCTGGAGCCCCGCAGCAGCTCATCAAAGAGGCTGTCCAAACCCTCAGCCCCAAAGTGATAGCTACGGGCGCCGCCGCCAAACATACCGGCAATATCGGCATCAGTGAAGGGAGGCGGCTGGCCGCCACCGGCCCTGGCGAACTGGTCGGCATATTGCCACTGGTCGCCGAACTGGTCATACTTCTTTCGCTTTTCTTTATCGGAAAGGACCTCATAGGCCTGACTAATCTCTTTGAACTTTTCTTCGGCGGCCTTATCACCAGGATTGACGTCGGGGTGATGCTTGCGTGCCAGCCGGCGGAAGGCCTGTTTTATCTCCTTCTCGCTGGCATTGCGGTTGACCCCCAGTAAGCTGTAATAATCCTTGCTGGCCATTTAGTCTTTACCTGCCTGATCTGGCAACACCATTATAATGCACCTTCACATTGATTGTCAAACCATTTACAGGAAAGTTAACAACCGGTTATAAACAATAGCGGCAAATCCGGTAACAGGGGCTTTTGGAATGGCAGCTTTCCGCTTTCCTCCGGGCCGGGGTGCTTGACAACAGGTTTTTGTCTGATATACTTGACAAGCAGTAAATCCCTGGCTTATAATTAAGAAAACCTGTTCTCACCTTCTTATCGATTGGACTTTCATGGATTCAAATATTTCTCTTGGCTGTTGCCTTATAGTATTTTGAATTTTTCAGGTTTACGGAATCAGATTCCTTTATGTCAAAATACATCTTTGTAACCGGTGGGGTTGTCAGTTCAGTCGGCAAGGGTATAACGGTTGCCTCTATCGGAACCATCCTCAAGAGCCGGGGTTTAAGCGTCTCCGCGCAGAAGCTGGACCCCTACCTCAACGTTGACCCGGGCACCATGTCACCCTATCAGCATGGCGAGGTGTTTGTTACCAGGGATGGCGCCGAGACCGACCTTGACCTGGGCAACTATGAGCGCTTCATAGATGTTGAACTCACCGCCGATTCCAATGTCACCTCGGGGCAGATTTACAGCGCCGTTATCGGCAAGGAACGGCGGGGGGAATTTCTGGGCGGAACCATTCAGGTAGTACCCCACGTCACCACCGAGATAAAAAATCGCTTCCGGCAGCTGGCTGAAAAGTCGCAGGCCGACGTGATTATTATTGAAGTTGGTGGCACGGTGGGCGACATTGAAGGACAGCCATTTTTAGAGGCCATCCGGCAGATGAGAAACGATGTCGGCCGGGACAATGTCCTCTATATCCACGTCACTCTGCTGCCCTACATCAATACCACCAAGGAACTCAAGACCAAGCCCACCCAGCACAGCGTTAACGAGCTGAGGCGCATCGGTATCCAGCCGGATATCATTATCTGCCGCAGCGATTATCCCATCTCCGACGGCCACCGGGACAAGATATCTCTCTTCTGCGATGTCGAGCGGGAGGCGGTCATCCCCCTGCCCACGGTACCCACCATATATGAGGTCCCCCTTATTTTGGAGGAAGAAGGGCTGGGCCAGATGGTAGTTAACAAGCTGGGTCTCAAAGAGCAAGCAACGGAACTGGGGCCTTGGCGCGCCATGGTTAACTGCCTCAAAGAGCCCTGCGAGCCGGTTAACATTGCCCTGGTGGGCAAGTATGTTGAGCTGGAGGATGCCTATTACTCGGTTCGCGAGGCGCTGTGTCACGCCGGCCTGTATCATAACCGGGCGGTCAATCTTGAGTGGGTTCACTCTGAGGAACTGGACAAGGACGGTGCTGAATCCCTGCTGCGGCGCGCCCAGGGTATTATCGTCCCCGGTGGCTTCGGCATCCGGGGAATCGAAGGCATGGTCAAGGCGGCTAAATATGCCCGGGAGAACAAGATCCCCTATCTGGGATTGTGCCTGGGTCTGCAGGTTATGGTGATTGATTTCGCCCGCAGCGTGCTTGGTTCGGACAAGCCCAACTCGACCGAGTTTGCCGCAAAAACCCCGTATCCGGTGATCGACTTTCTGCCGGAACAGCGGGCGATAAAAGACAAGGGCGGCACCATGCGCCTTGGGGTTTACCCCTGTCGCCTGGTTCCCGGTACCAGGGCGGCGACAGCCTATAATAAGGAGTTAATTCATGAGCGCCATCGCCATCGCTATGAATTCAATAATGAGTATCGCCCCTTGTTAGAGGAGGCGGGCATGGTCTATAGTGGGCTCTCCCCTGACGGCGGTCTGGTGGAGATCTGCGAGCTGGCGGATCACCCATGGATGGTCAGCTGTCAGTTTCACCCGGAATTTCGCTCCCGCCCCAACCGCCCTCATCCCCTGTTTTGCAGCTTTGTCGAGGCGGCCAGGGAGATTATGAGAGAAGGGGACCAGCCATCGCTGCCCCTTAATTCTTGATGGAGAAAGGACTGAAATGCACATCTATCTGGATACAGCCAATATTAACCATATAAAGCATGGCGTAGAGCTGGGGGTAGTCAGCGGTGTGACCACCAATCCCACTCTGGTAGCCAAGGAAGGGATAAAGGACTACAAGGCAGTGGTCCAGGAAATCTGCTCCATAGTTCCCGGTTCGGTTTCCGCCGAGGTAACGGTAAACGACCCCGAAGGCATGATAGAGCAGGCACGGAACATCGCTACCTGGGCGGAGAATGTGTTTGTCAAAATCCCCTCCACGGTAGATGGCCTGAAGGTCATTTCGACGCTGGCCAGGGAGAACATAAAAATAAATCAGACCCTCTGCTTTTCGGTTAATCAGGCCCTTCTGGGAGCACTGGCCGGTTCCACCTATGTCAGCCCCTTCGTCGGCCGGCTTGATGACATCGGGCACGATGGCATGGCGCTGGTGAAGGATATCGTGGAAGTCTTCAAAAAGCACGGGGTTAAAACCGAGGTGCTGGCCGCCAGCATCCGCCATCCCCTTCACGTGGTGGTTGCCGCCCAGGCCGGGGCTGATATTGCCAGCGTGCCCTACAAGGTACTTATTCAGATGATGCAGCACCCGCTGACCGACATCGGCGTTGAGCGCTTCCTCGACGACTGGCGACGTGTTTCCGGCGGGGCGGAAGATTAAAGAGAGGTTTATTATGGTAGATATCAGCCAACTGGAAAGCAAAAGCAGGGAGGAGTTGCTGGAACTGGCTAAAGAAAACAGGCTATCCAGCTTTACCGGCCTGAAAAAACAGGAGCTGGTGATGCGCCTGCTGCAGGCGAGCGCCGAGCAGCAGGGCAACATCTTCTGCAGCGGTGTCCTGGACATCATGACTGACGGGTATGGCTTCCTCAGGCAGAGCAGACTCCTGCCCAGCTCCTCCGATATATATGTCTCCCAGTCCCAGATCCGTCGCTTTGGCCTGAGGACAGGTGATTATGTTGTCGGTCAGGGCCGCCCGGCCAAGGCCGGCGAGAAGTACTACAGCCTGCTCCGTGTTGAGGTTATCAATGACACTAATCCAGAGCTATCCCGGAGCCGTCCCCACTTCGGCGCCCTGACACCCATCTTCCCCGACCAGATGATTAACCTGGAGACGACGCCTGGAGAGCTGTCTACCAGGCTGATAAACCTGATTGCTCCCATCGGCAGGGGGCAGCGGGGCCTTATAGTCTCCCCGCCCAAAGCGGGCAAGACAGTACTGCTCAAGTCCATTGCCAATGCGGCGACCACCAATTACAGCGATATCTATTTGATAGTCTGCCTGATTGGTGAGCGGCCAGAAGAGGTCACCGATATGAGGCGCTCGGTGAAGGGAGAGGTCATCGGTGCCACCTTTGATGAGCCGGTGGAGAACCAGACCCGGGTTGCCGAGCTGACGCTGGATATGGCGAAGCGGATGGTCGAGGGTGGCAAGGATGTCATGATCCTGCTGGACGGCATCACCCGCCTCACCCGGGCATACAATCTGGCCATGCCGTCCAGCGGTCGCACCCTTTCCGGTGGTATCGACCCGGTGGCTCTGCACCCGGCCAAGCGTTTCTTCGGTGCCGCTCGCAATGTTGATGAAGGTGGCAGTCTGACCATAATTGCCACCTGCCTGGTTGATACCGGCAGCCGCATGGATGACCTGATCTACGAGGAGTTCAAGGGAACGGGCAACATGGAGCTCCACCTTGACCGCAGGCTGGCGGAGCGGCGTATCTTCCCGGCGATTGATATCCAGCGCAGCAGTACCCGGCGTGAAGAGCTGCTGCTGACTGAAGATACCATAAAGCAGATGCAACTGCTGAGGCGCATGCTGGCCATGGTGGCCGCCGACTCCGTTAACTCGTCGGAGACCACCGAAAGGGTCGTCGAGCGCCTGCGCAAGACCAAGACCAATGCCGAGTTTCTGGCCAACCTGTCCCGGGAGAAATAGCCGGCTCACAGCCTGACTTATCGGCTACCGGCGCGTTATTATTTGTTGCAGTAACCTCTGGTACTATGGTTTTTACTATAGTCCCACATTATTACTTGACAGGTTGTGGTATTATTTATATGGAATCTTATAGTATATCGAAAGGAGGTGATGCCCTAGTCAGCACCCGAAAGGGAAGAGGGAGCTATGAGCTCCGCTGCAGAAAACTTGAAGTTATCTTGTCTCTGTAAGAGGGGCAAGGATATGTCTTTATTTGCAGAGGCGTAGAATAAATATCTTAATGGAGGAAAATTTAAAGGTCGATGAAAAGAAAACTAACTAAAATATTAGGAGTAGTGCTGACGCTGTCATTGCTGGTCAGCCTGGGAGTGACCATGGCGGTTCCGGCAAGTGCCGGTACGCAGGCATGGTCACCGTATGCCATCCCGTCCGCCACCGGTCTGGTGCTGGATACGGGTAGC
>DAOWDO010000036.1 GCA_030638985.1 Dehalococcoidia bacterium
CATCTTAGCTTGTTAACACGGAAGGGTGACTTATCATTCAGCCTACTGATTATGATAACACGGGCAATATGTCAAGTCAATGAACTGCCTTTATGGGTGTTTCGGTAACAAAACACGGCTTTTATGGTAAAATGGGGCAGAGCCTCGTTTAAGGATGGTTGTTGGATAGCCCTTAATGGATGCTGCTGTTTCTCTGATCATACCCACCTACAACGAACGGGAGAACATAGAGCCGCTGCTCCAGCGGCTCGGTCGTGTTCTCTCCGGCTTAAACTATGAGGTCGTCTTTATTGATGACAACAGCAGCGACGGCACTGCCGAGCTGGCGGGATCGCTTGCCGACAAATACCCTGTGCGGGTAGTAGTCCGCAGGGACAAGAGGGGGCTGGCCTCGGCTGTCGTTGATGGTTTAAGCCATGCCTCAGGCGACATTATCGCCGTCATGGATGCCGACCTGCAGCACCCACCCGAAGTCATTCCCTCGTTGCTTGCCGAGATAGAAAACGGCGCCGACATAGTTGTTGCCTCAAGATACGTCCCCGGCGGCGGCTGCCAGGGCTGGAGCCGGACGAGGCAGCTGATATCCAGAAGCGCTATCTTACTGGCCCGCCTGCTGCTGCCGAGGGCAAGGTCGGTCAAAGACCCGATGTCCGGTTTTTTCATGTTCCGGCGGGATGCCGTCGCCGGTGTGCCCTTAAGCCCGACCGGCTTCAAGATACTGCTGGAGATACTCGTGGTCGGCAGGCACATGGCTGTGGCCGAAGTCCCCTATACCTTTGTCACCCGGGAGAGGGGGCGGAGCAAGCTCAGTGCACGGCAGCAGATTGACTACCTGAAGCACCTTGTTAGCCTGATGAGACGCACCGGTGAAATGGCCCGGTTTATCAAGTTCTGTCTGGTGGGAGGAAGCGGTGTTGGGGTTAATGCCGGCACATATTGGCTCATGACAAGGGTGGCCGGCCTGGTTGATTCACTGGATGTTCTGGCAGTAGCTATTGGTATAGAGATGTCCATCATCACCAACTTTATTCTCAACAACTACTTCACCTTTGCCGACCGTCGCCAGCGGGGAGTAAAGGCCTTTTTCGGCCACTTACTGAGATTTAATCTGGTCAGTTTGGCCGGGGCGGGAATCCAGCTGGGGGTATTCTTCATACTGACCAGATTCATCGGATTTGAAGAACCCTATGACATCTACGCTAACCTGATTGGCATCGCCGTGGCAATGCTGTGGAATTTCCTGGCTAACAACTGGTGGACATGGAAACCGCTAAAGAACTGATAAGAAGGTTCTGTAAATGGGAATACACCGTTCTCTGCCTGCTGGTGCTAGTGCTGCTGGTGACGCACTTCAGCGTCGTCATGCAGCCCGACAAACCTCTCTTTGATGAAATACATTATATTGAGGACGCCCGGCTTATCATCGGCGGCGAGGGCACCGAGCGCGGGGAGCATCCACCGCTGGCCAAGCTGTTCATTGTCGCCGGTATCGAGCTGTTCGGTGACAACCCCTTCGGCTGGCGTTTCTTTCCCATTATATTCAGCGTTGCCGGCATCGTCTTTTTCTACCTCATCTGCCGCCAGTTGAAATTATCAAAAAGGGTCTCCTATCTGGCCACCTTTCTGCTGGCGCTGGGGAACCTGAGTTGGGTCCAGGGGCACGCAGCCATGCTGGACGTCTTCAGCCTGACATTCTCCCTGGCTGCCTTCTGGCTATATCTAAAGGACAGGCTGGTTTTATCCGGGGTGTTCGTCGGCCTGAGCGCTCTGGCCAAGCTGAACGGCGCTCTGGCAATAGTAGTTATCGGTCTGCACTGGTTCCTGACCGGGCGTAAGCGACCGGTGCGCTTTCTGCTTTCCATGCTGGCCGCCCCGATAGCCTTTGTCGCTCTGATGCCCTTATTTGACTTCGTTATCGGTGGGGAATGGCTCAGCCCGATTGCGCAAATAAAGGAGATGTTGTCCGGGACTGGCGCCATTACCTTCGCTGAATACTATGCCGAGCCGATTAGCATCGCCTCCAGGCCGTGGGAATGGCTGCTCCCCATATGGTATGGGACGTTTGACTGGGGTCATTTTGTTTTACCCTACGGAGGGGAACTACGCTGGCAGGGAGGCATATTCGGCCCCGGGGGCGTATACAGCTATCTGGGCATGATTAGCCCCACGATTACGGTCTTCATAATACCGGCGGTTATCTATTTCATCGTCCGGGTAATAAGGGGCAACACACCGCTTCTTTTCCCGTTTGCCTGGTTTCTGGGCACCTATCTTATATGGATCCCGATCAGCCTCATCACCGACCGGGCCAGCTTCCTTTTCTACTTCTATCCTACGGTGGGGGCTATCTGTCTCGCCCTGGCTGTCGCCATTTTCCACCTGCTGGATATCGCCAAGGCCCGCGGCCGGGGCAAAATTAAGTGGCTGATTGCCATTACCGTGCCGGTATTCCTGGTGGGGCATATCATCGCCTTTATTATTCTGGTGCCGGTGACGTTGTGGTTGTCGATTCCTCTTGGTCTACTGCTCTATGTCTTCATGCTGCGTTATCTGGGCATCTTTAAATTGCTTGGATTCGGTGACAGTCTGTCCCCGCAAGAGCCGCAGGTTGATATACTACCGGAAACAATAGTAGAATAACTGTGCAATTGTTCGGATATTCCCCAGAGAAGAAAGCCAATGAGTTATTTGGACCAGACCGACCCTGAAGTAAGCGACGCTCTAGCCCTGGAGGGGAAGCGGCAGAGCGAGACGATAAACCTCATTGCCTCGGAGAACTACACCAGCCGGGCGGTGCTTGAGGCCCAGGGCTCCTTTCTGACCAATAAATACGCCGAGGGCTACCCGGGGCAGCGTTACTATGGCGGCTGTGAGAATGTGGACACCATCGAGTCTCTGGCTATTGAAAGAGCCAGGAAGCTTTTCCATGCTGAGCACGCCAACGTCCAGCCCCACAGCGGAGCCCAGGCGAATATGGCGGCCTACTACGCGCTGCTCGATTACGGGGATACCGTTCTGGGTATGAACCTGGCCCACGGCGGTCATCTTACCCACGGTTCCCGGGTCAATTTCTCCGGCAAATCTTATAACTTCGTCACCTATGGCATTAACCCGGAGACGGAGAGGATTGACTACCAGCAGGTTGAAGAGTTGGCCCTTGCGCACAAGCCCAGGTTGATTGTTGCCGGCGCCAGCGCCTATCCCAGGATTATTGACTTCGAGCGTTTCCGCCGCATTGCCGACCTGGTGGGGGCCAAGCTGATGGCCGATATCGCCCACATTGCCGGTATGGTGGCCGTGGGGCTGCACCCGACGCCGCTGCCCTATGCCGAGGTGATCACCTCAACGACACACAAGACGCTGCGCGGCCCGCGGGGCGGCTTTATCCTGTGCCGCCGGGAACTGGCCGGGCCGATAGATGCCGCCGTCTTCCCCAGGATGCAGGGAGGACCATTGATGCATGTTATTGCCGCCAAGGCGGTGGCTTTCCATGAAGCCATGCAGCCCGAATTTACCCGCTACCAGCAGGCGATACTGGATAACGCCTTCACCCTGGCCAATGAACTCAAGAAAGCCGGGCTGCGCCTGATATCGGGTGGCACCGATACTCACCTGGTTCTGGTAGACCTCGACCCCGCCGGCGTTACCGGAAAACAGGCCGAGGAGGCTCTGAGCCGGGCCGGTATTGTCGTCAACCGCAATACGGTTCCATTCACCAATACCAGGTCGCCGAGGATAGCCGGTGGCATCCGGCTGGGCACCCCGGCGGTAACGGCGCGCGGTTTCGGCACCGGAGAAATGAAACAGGTCGCCTGCTGGATTACAAAGGTACTGGAGGGTATTGATGACAGCGCTCTTCAGGAGCAGGTGAGGCAGGAGGTAGCCCAGTTGTGCCGGCGCTTCCCGGCGCCAGGCATTGATGACTGATGTCATCGGCAAGTCCGACGCTTTAAGGCCTCTTTCTGCATCGGGAAGGGGCTTTCTTATGCTCAATCAGGGGCAAAAGGTCTGTCAGCCAGATGAGCAATCGTGCTATAATATGCTTGTACCAGCCGATAGCTATAATTGGGGAGGTAACCATTAATGGATGAACTGAAGGTCTTTACCGGCAATGCCCACCCGACTCTGGCCAGGGCGGTAACCGAATATCTGGACATACCACTGGGTCGTGCCGAGGTTTTCCAGTTCAGCAACGAGAATATCTTCGTCCGTATTCTGGAGAACGTGCGCCAGCGGGATGTCTTTGTTATCCAGCCGGTCTGCTCCCCGATCAATCAGAACCTGGTAGAACTGCTTATCATGCTGGATGCCTTTAAGCGTGCCTCTGCCTGGCGTATTACCGCTGTCGTCCCCTACTATGGCTATGGCCGCACCGACAAGAAAGACCAGCCCCGGGTACCGATAACAGCCAGGCTGGTAGCTGACCTGCTCACCGTGGCCGGTGCCAATCGGCTGCTTACCGTTGACCTGCACGCAGCGCAGATACAGGGCTTCTTCAACATACCGGTTGACGAGCTTACCGTCTTAAATCTGCTTGGCGACTATTTCAAAGGGAAGAAGCTATCCGATCTGGTTGTGGTGGCCACCGATATCGGCATAACCAAGCGGGCGCGCGATCTGGCAGCCAAGCTCAATGCTCCCCTGGCTATCATGGAGAAGAGACGGGGGGGGAACGACGACCAGACGGAGACCCTGAACGTCATTGGTGAGGTAGGGGGCAGGGTGGCTCTCACCATAGATGACGAAATCGATACCGCCGGCTCCCTGGTGAACACGGTGGCTACCCTGGTGGAACGGGGTGCCAAAGAGGTATATGCCTGCTGTACGCACCCGGTGTTCTCGGGGCAGGCAATTGAGCGGATAGCCTCGTCTCCGGTCAAGGAGGTGGTGGTCGCCGACACCATCCCGGTCAACGGCAACAAGAAGCTGGATAAAATAGGGGTTTTACCTACAGCGCCGCTGCTGGGCGAAGCCATTAAACGCATTCATACCGGGCAATCGGTGGGAGCCCTGTTTGAGTAATCAGCCGGATATGGTCGAGGTCTATAAGGCTAAGGGTGAGCTGGAAGCCCAGGTTATTAAGGGCTTGCTTGAGAGCTATGGCATACCCTGCGTGCTCAGCTCTCATGCCGCCAGCTCGGTACATAGCTTTGCTATAGATGGCCTGGGCGAGGTCCGGGTTATGGTTTCCAAGCCTCAGGAGGAGGCAGCCAGAAAGCTTGTTGAGTGCCGAGAGCAGTAGCCAAGTTTAACCATCTGTCTGTGAAGGGGTAGGGTTGCTATGTTCAAGTGGCTGGGAGGACTCCGGGATTC
>DAOWDO010000091.1 GCA_030638985.1 Dehalococcoidia bacterium
AGTGTTCGGCTTGAGCTCCTTTATGTAACTACGCATATCGCTGCCTTCAAGCTGAAAGACACCGGTAGTTTCTCCGGCAGAGAGCAGTTCAAAGGTTCGGCTGTCACTTAACGGGATATCATGAAAGTTGATTTCCAGGCCGCGGTTCTGCTGGATTATCTCACTGGCCTTATCCAGAATTGTCAAATTAGCCAGACCCAGGATGTCCATCTTGAGCAGGCCGATCCGGGCTATATCCTCCATGGCGAACTGGGTCATTACCAGCCCCTCACTATTGCCCCGGCTCAGCCGTTGCAGGGGGGTGTATCTTGTCAGCGGCTCCCGGGAGATGACAACGCCGGCGGCGTGGGTACTGGCGTGGCGGGCAATACCCTCCACCTTTTGGGCCGAGTCAACCAGGTTATTAACCGTGGCCTCTTCCTGGTAGATGGTCCTCAGCTCGCTGTTTTCCTCCAGCGCTCGAGCAAGGGTCATGCCCGGGGCGAAGGGAACCAGCCGGGCAACCCGGTCAACATCGCTGTAGGGCATAGCCAGCGCCCGGCCGACATCCCGAATAGCCGCCCGGGCACCCAGAGTACCAAAGGTAATAATCTGGGCCACATGGTCCTGCCCGTACTTCTGGGAAACGTGGGCTATAACCTCATCGCGGCGGTTGTCCTCAAAATCCAGGTCGATATCGGGCATCTCACGGCGCTCGACGTTGAGAAAGCGCTCAAAGACCAGCCCGTTGGCAATGGGGTCAATCTCAGTGATAGCCAGGCAGTGAAGAACAATGCTTGAGGCGGCGCTGCCGCGGACATTGAATAAGATGCCATTTCGCCTGGCAAAAGAGATAATGTCCCAGACGACCAGGAAATAGTTGGCGAACTGGGTCTTTTTGATTACCTCCAGTTCATAGTCAAGCCGCCGGGTTATCTCCGGGCCAGCCTGAGGATAGAACTGAGGTAATCCCTGATAGCACAGGTCAGCCAGGAACTGGTCGGCTGTCTTGCCTTCGGGGAGGTCTATCTCCGGCAGGTGCAAACGGCCGAAGCCCAGCTCAAGCTGGCACATATCGGCGATGCCTTCGGTGTTTTCCAGGGCAGAGGGTAGGTCAGCGAATAGTCCAGCCATCTCTTCAGGGCTTTTCAGGTAGAAGAAATCGCCGGCCATCTTCATCCTCTTTTCGTCGTAGATGGACGAGTTGGTGCCGATGCACAGCAGCAGGTCGTGGGCGGAGGCATCGTCCTGGTTGACATAATGGACGTCATTAGCAGCCACCAGCGGTATCTTCAGTTCCTCAGCCATGGGGATGAGCTCCTGATTTACCCGCTCCAGTTCGGGGGTGGGGTGTCGCTGGACCTCCAGGTAGAAGTCAGCGAACACCTGTTTATACCACCGGGCGGCCTGCCTGGCCTCCTCAAGACGCCCTTCCAGAATCAGGGCCGGCACCTCGCCGGCCAGACAGCTGGATAGAGCGATAAGGCCCTGGTGGTGCTCCTCCAGAAGTTCCCTGTCCATCCTCGGCTTGTAGTAGAAGCCTTCGAGGTGCGCCTTGGTGGTCAGTTTAATCAGGTTGTGGTAACCGGTCTGGTTCTTGGCCAGCAGAACCAGGTGATGGTGGCCCTTATCGGCGGCACTCCGCCCGAAACGGCTACCCGGTGCGATATAGGCCTCACAACCGATGATGGGTTTGATGCCGGCTTCTTTGGCCATCCTGTAGAACTGAATGGCACCGTACATGGAGCCATGGTCGGTTATGGCCAGCGCCTCCATGCCCAGCTCCTTGGCCCGGGCCACCAGCTGGCGAATGCGGCACAGGCCATCGAGCAGGCTGTATTCAGTATGGACATGAAGATGTGTGAACATGGCGCTTACCGGAAGAAATCGCGGTAATTATAGCACAGGTCGGCCTTTTTGATGGCCGGCTGCCAGCCGTGACGGCACCGAAATTAAATAAAAAATTTGGTGGCTGAATTGGGCTTTGTCGCCCCCAGGGTGTAGAATTAGCGTTATGAAAGCCAGGAAAGCTCTTGCTATCACTGCCCGGTGGCTTTTTATCCTGTCGGTACCGGCATTTTTGCTGACCGCCGGTATCGGCCTTATGGTAAACAGCCAGTGGCTATACCAGTACGGCTTTGATAAATACGATGTCGCTCAGACTACGGGCCTGGACAGCACCCAGCTGGAAGAGGCAGCCAGTGGGCTGATTGGCTACTTCAACTCCGGGGAGGAGACCATAAGCCTTACCGTCGTCAAGAATGGCCAGCTCTTCACCCTGTTCAATGAGCGTGAGGTGGCCCACCTCAGGGATGTCAAGGGGCTGATACGGCTGGACTACTGGGTCTTGCTGGCGACCGGGGTTTACTCTCTGGCTTACGCCGGGACGAGCCTATTTCGTAGAAGAAAGGGGGACCGGCGCCGGCTGGCCTGGTCGGTGGTTGGCGGCGGCGGTGCCACTCTGGGGCTGATACTGGTGCTGGGCTTAGCAGCCCTAATTGATTTTGACGGCTTCTTCTTGCAGTTCCACCTCCTCGGCTTCGCCAACGACCTGTGGCAGCTTGACCCGGCCAGGGACTACCTGATAATGCTCTTTCCCCAGGGCTTCTGGTTTGACGCCACCATGTTGGTAGCCCTGGTAACGGTGGTGCTGGCAATCATCCTGGCTGCGGCGGCCGGATTATATCTTAGGGCCTCAAGGAAGGAGTTGGAAGTCCAGGAATAACATTAAAGGCTGCCCCGGGCAGCCTTTAATCCCTTTTTCACCTGAGTTGAGCTCTATTTAATCCCAAATAGGAGCTTTAGCTCGGTAATATGCTCCTGCTCATCCTGAAGGATGTGCCGTATCTTGTGCTCTAGCTGGTAGAACTCATACTTGAGCTCATCTTTGGCATCAACTATCTTCTCGTGTATCCCCAGATATGCCCCAATCATCTCCCGGCCGCCAGACTAGTAGCGGCACCGAGGGTTGGTCCGGTTCCAGAGGTAAACGTATCTCCTCTCCGGGGACATAAGAAGCCATTTCAACTGGAACAGTATCCTCTGCATTAGATTAGCCATTTTTCCCCCCCAATACCAGATTGTCCGTCCATTGATTTATAACGCACTTAACGGCCAAAGGTTAGCAGGAATGGCCAATCCGCTGCAGCTTATCTGGTAACTGTCAGCAGCAGGCGATAGTTGGCGCCGGCTATTTCCTTATCCAGCTCGGGATAGGGCACGACAGTGAAGACAGATTGATAACCCAGATGACTTTGTTCGGCGGGCTGGTCGCTGAGGCCGGGCTGGATTAGCAGTAGCCAGGAGGGTGAGAAAACACCTCCTCATTTAGAACCTCCTAGGACAGGACCTTTTTGATCTGGTCAAACTCCTCTTTGGTGATTTCACCGCTGGCATAGCGCTCCTTGGCTATGTCCAGCGGGCTTTTCCTGCTTGTGCCAGTTTCAGAGCCGCCACGCTCGGTCAACCTCTTAATCCCCCAGACAACCAGGGCGATTATGGCGCCCCAGAAGAGCACCATAAGTACACCACCCCCCACCATCATCCAGCCCATACCTTCAGACCAGTACCACATAAAGCACCTCCTGTGTTCTAATCCCCTTTAACCTGATATAGAAAAAGGCTCGTGGAATAATCATAACATCGGCCTTAAAAAGATTAAAGAGTGATCACATTTATTAAGGGTGATTAGCGGCGAACTATATTTTCCGTTGCCGCCTCATGGCTCCCAGCCTGTCCCAGGCTTGTTTCTTTTCACTGACGTCCAGTTTGGCCCGGCCGAGAGCTTCTACCAGCAGCTCAATGGACCGGTCATAGGTCTCTTTGTCCACCGGGTAGGGGATGCCGTCCTTGCCCCCGTGGGCGAAGCTGTAGCGAGCCGGGTCCCGGTAGCTGGGAGCGACCCCATAGACCAGTTCCGAAATGAGGCTCAGGGCGCGGATGGTCTTGGCGCCGACCCCCTTAAGCCCGAGCAGTTGCTCAAAGTCTTCCGGCTGCCGCTGGTAGGTGCTGAGCAGAATCCGGCGCAGGCTGTCGGGATGGAGGTCTCCGGTGGTCAGGTGGTGGCGAGGCAGCAGGTCGAGTGTCTGGATTTTCTTCAAATCAGCGACAATCTTATCCGGTTTTTCATTGGCGGCAATATCGGCAATGGTGGTGCGGGCGGGGTCGCTTTCAGCGGCAACCAGGTTGAGCGCCTGACCTCTGGCCTGAGAGAGGATAGCCGAGTGCGGCTCACAAATAAAGCTTGACACCGCTTCGATCAGCCAGTGGTAGCGGCGAGCGTAGCGGTTGGACCCGTTCATCCTCTGCTGTACGACCGCCCATGAGCCATTTTTGGTAAACAGAAAGGCGTGGTGGTAGAGCTGGTAGCCGTCCTGTATGGCAGCGCTATCCACCTTGGCCGACATGCGGCTGGCATACACCAGCGGTGCCGGGTCCAGTGAGAGAGCATCACCCCAGGCCTCAAGCTCCTGCGGCGTCCGCCGCGACGTCTTTCCCTTGCCGCCACAGACGAACAGGCCCAGCTCCTTTTCCATGCCTCGTAAGCCCTCCTTAAGGGCAGCGCACAGGGTGGTGGTGACTCCACTGGAGTGCCAGTCGTAGCCCAGAATACAGCCGAAGGCCTGGAACCAGTAGGGGTGAGATAGCCGGCGCAGCATTTCCTCGGCGCCAAATTCGGCAACAATGGCGACGGTAATCTCGCGAGCCAGCCTGGTCATACGGGCAAAGAGCCAGCGCGGCGCTTTACCGTAATGAAGAGGTAGATGGGCGATTCCGGTATGTTGGGCGGTGGCGGTTTTCATAACTCACCCCGAACTAAGGCGAGCAGGTATTGCAGCTGGTGGGAGTGTTGCAACTGGAACAGGCGCTGCCACCAGCAGGTAGAGTCAGGCCACTGCTGTCCTTAGTATAGCAGGTGAAGCGAGAGAGAGCGCGTTCCGCCCGGCCATGGCACCGGGAGCATTCGATATCCTCGCCGGCCTGGCTGATAGGGCGGAGCAACTCGAACCTGATGTCACACTTTGAGCAAACATATTCATATATCGGCATTCCAGTATTATTCTATCCTGTTTCAGCAGCCCGGTCAAACGAAATATGTCTCATTGACACCGGCCAGCCGGCCTCATTATAATCTACCCGGGCCGAAGTGGCGGAATGGTAGACGCGCTACGTTCAGGGCGTAGTGTCCGTAAGGGCGTGTGGGTTCAAATCCCACCTTCGGCACCAGATAAGCGCTTGTAGCTCAGTTGGATAGAGCGCAGCCCTGCGGAGGCTGAGGCCGTGGGTTCGAGCCCCGCCAAGCGCGCCATCCCTGGGCGGTTAGCTCAGTTGGTTAGAGCACCTGCTTTACACGCAGGGGGTCAGAGGTTCGAGTCCTCTACCGCCCACCATAGCGGACAATAGGCAGAACTCACACCCTCTCTTCCCTTAAGCCATCCGGGAGTAAAGGCAGCGTATAGTTAATTTGTATCTCTTGTTGAGTTACGATTATTTCTTTGACAAAACTACAGATAAAGGATCTTCTATCAGATAACGAAACATCGTCAAGTGTATCCCTCAAATCATATACATAGCCTTTAACTGTTTTTATAGACTTGAATGTATATTGTTGAATTGTCGAGGAATCAGACCAGGAGAAATAACTTATAGTTATTGATGATTGGTTGAAAGGTATTCTATAATCGTATTGTAAGAGGTTAGAGAAACAGGGATG
>DAOWDO010000020.1 GCA_030638985.1 Dehalococcoidia bacterium
GCTTGATATCCCCGCCGGCGTCGATGACGGCAACGAAATACGTCTCAGCGGGAAGGGCAATATCGGAGAAAGAGGTGGGCCGGCAGGCAATCTATACGTCACCCTCAAGGTGCTGACGCATCAGTTTTTCCAGCGTGATGGAGTAAATATCCTCTACGAACTCCCGCTCAATTTTGCCCAGGCGGCCCTTGGCACCGAGGTAAGAGCACCCACCCTTTACGGCGAGGTCAAGCTAAAAATCCCGGCCGGCAGCCAAACAGGCACTATCTTCCGGCTAAAGGATAGGGGAATCGCCCATTTGCACAGGAACCGGCACGGCGACCAGCTGGTCAGGCTGCGTGTAGTTACCCCGGAAAAACTGACCAAGGAACAGCGCCATATATTTCAGGAACTGGCAAACAGCTTGAGCCCGAAGAAGAAGAAATAGCTTTACAAGCCGGGTTCAACGTCTGCGGCGCCTGAAGAAAGAGAAGAGCTTCCACCTGCGACCGGCCAGTTCGTGCCGGCCCTTTGCCCCCAGCAGTTCAGCTATCACCTTGCGGGCATCGGCACCTTCATAGATTACCTGATAAATCTTCTCCGTGATCGGCATCTCCAGTTTAAGCCCGCGGGCTATGTCCCAGACAGCAGCCGTGGTGCCCACCCCCTCAGCTATACCAGCCATTGAAGCCGTAATCTCTTCTAGCGGGCGTCCCTTGGCTAACTCACCACCGACGTAATGGTTGCGGCTCAATGGGCTGGCACAGGTAGCAATCAGGTCACCCAGGCCGGCCAGGCCGGAGAGGGTAAGCGGGCTACCGCCAAGGGCAACTCCCAGAGCCGCCATTTCGGTAAGCCCCCTGGTGATGAAGGCAGCCTTGGCATTATCCCCGTAACCAAGGCCGTCAACCATGCCCGCCCCGAGAGCGATAACATTCTTCAGGGCACCACCCAGTTCTACCCCAATGACATCGTGGTTGGTATAGACCGAGAAGTTAGGTGCCGCCAGCAGGTCCTGGGCTCTTTTCAACACAGCACTGTCAGCAGCAGCCACCACCGCCGATGCCGGCAAGCCATCAATAATCTCCCCGGCCAGGTTAGGCCCGGAAAGGATACAGATGTTGCCCTTAAGACTCGGTGCTATCTCTTCGGCGATAACCTCGGACATTCGCTTGTTGCTACCCACCTCAAGCCCCTTGGCAACGCTTATTACCAGCATCGATTCCTTTAAATGGTCACTGACCAGCCTGACATTTTGCCGCATCGACTGTGCCGGCACTGCCAGCACTACAGCACTGGCCCGAGACAACGCCTTTTTCAGAGAGCTGGTAATTGTAAGCGACTGGGGAAAAACAGCACCGGGAAGTAACTGATGGTTCGGTCCTTTGCTCCTTAACCGCTCCGCTTCCTCTTCCGTCCGTGCCCAGAGACTGACCATAGTACCCTTTTGTGCCAGAACAACACCCAGGGTAATCCCCCAAGCGGTGGTACCAATTACAGCAACCTTGGGCATTTCTTAAGCCTGTATCTTCCCGGGTTGAAGCAGGAGTAGCCTGTTCAAGCTGGAGAGCCAGGGCCGGCACTATCGGCCTTTTGATCCAGCCTTCGTTCTTTGCCAGCCAGCAGCCTTCTTATGTTATCCCGGTGCACATAGATTATAAGCAGAGTGCCAGCCAGGACATAGCCCAGATACTCAATAGGAAAACCATAAACGAAGGTCAGTGGTATCAGTATGGCATAGGCTACCACCAAGCCGATGAAGGAACCGATCGAGGCGAAGCCGCTAAGACCGGCACCAATTATCATAGCTTCACCGCCGAACAGGCCGGCCACCGGGCATATTGCAATCAAACCGCCGAGAAAAGTGGCCACACCACGGCCCCCTCTGAACTTAAGGAATACCGGCCATATGTGTCCGGTGATAGCAGCCAGCGCTGCAATGACCTGGGCAAAGAGCAAGCCAAAGCCGGAATTACCCACCATCAGGGGATTCCAGTAATCCTGGCCGATAATAAGCCCGGCAATCACCACTGCCAGTACACCCTTGGACATATCCAGCACGGCAACCAGAACGAAGGCTTTCTTGCCAATCGTCCGGAGGACATTGGTGCCACCTGTCCGGCCACTGCCATAGTTCCTGATATCTATGTTGGCTTTGTACTTGCTGACTATCAGCCCGAACGGAATAGAACCCAGCAGATAGCCAACAAAAGCAATCAAAAAGAACTTGGCAATCAGCATGCTTCGCCCCTACTTTTGAATATCAGACGTAGCGGTGTACCGGTAAAGCCAAAGGCCTGGCGCAATTTGTTCTCAAGGTGGCGCCGGTAGGAAAAATGCACCAGCTTGGCATCGTTGACAAAGAAGACGAAGGTCGGCGGATTTATCTCCGCCTGGGTGGCATAGAGCAACTTTAAAGGTTTGCCACCCCTCCGCGGTGGGCTATGGGCAGCCGCCACCCGCTGCACCAGGTTGTTGACCTCAGCAGTGGACAGCCGCTTAAATCTCTCCCGATACACCTGGCGGGCAACGTCAATCACCTGGCCTACTCCCTGCCCCAGCTTTGCTGAGATAAAAAGCAACGGCGCATAGGAAACAAACTTAAGCCGATTCCGGATATACTTCTTGACCTCGGCTTCAGTTTCCCCCATAACCAGGTCCCATTTATTGACCAGCAGCACAACTCCCTTGGTCGCCTGTTGGATGTAACCAACAATGTGAGCGTCCTGAGCTGTCATCAACTCGGTGGCATCCAGCATCAGCAGGACAACATCCGCCCGGTCAACAGCTTTCAGGGCACGAAGCACGCTGTACCGCTCCACTCCTCTTCCTATTCGCCCCCGACGCCGTATACCCGCTGTATCAATAAGTAACACACTTTCACCTTCTAAGTCAAGCAGGGTGTCGGTGGCATCGCGGGTAGTCCCCGGAGTATCGCTAACAATCGCCCGCTCCTCCCCCAGGAGAGCGTTGAGCAGCATGGATTTACCTGTATTAGGCCGGCCGACAATAGCCAGCTTCATCATTTCTGGCTCGGCGGCAGCCGGCGGTGCCGTTGGAAGCAGTGAGACTATCCGGTCCAGCAACTCAGGAACAGCTCGTCCGTGATAAGCGCTCACCGCCAGCGGCTCCCCCAATCCCAGGCTATAAAAATCAGCCGTCCCCAGCTCTAAACGCTCATTATCTGCCTTATTGGCCACCAACAAGACCGGTTTCCCGGAGGGACGGAGCAGGTCAGCTATTTCCCGGTCAGAGACGGTAACACCATCCCTGATATCAACCAGAAAAAGAATGACATCAGCCTCACTCACAGCCACCTTCACCTGCTCGTTAACCGCAGGGGCCAGCTCCTCGGCCGATGCCACTTCCAGGCCGCCGGTATCAACTACGATAAAGCCTTTCCCCTGCCAGGATACATTGGCAAAGATGCGGTCACGGGTGGTCCCGGGAAAGTCCTCAACAATAGCTATCCTCTTGCCGGCTATCCGGTTGAGCAGGGTGGACTTGCCCACATTTTGCCGTCCGATAATAGCCACCATCGGCCTGGTCCGTGCCGTTTCCATGTCACCCTTCTCCTGGTTACTAGCCGTCGCAAGGAAAGCCTTCAAATATCCTGTCCCCTTAATCCCTGACTATACCCTGCAAGCTACTTCTTTTCCTCAGCGATAGGTATGCCGGTCACTTCGTGTGCCATCTTGACGCTGGGCGGCTCTACCTCGGTTCTGGCGACTTTCTTAATCTCACTGATGGCGTCGCGGAACTGCTCGACAAAGGTGTTATATTCAACGGCAAACTTGTGGTACTGCTCCAGGGTCTCTTGAGGCATGGCCACCTTCTCGGCAATCTCGGAAAACTGCTCGATGTATTCATGGTACAGGCTGGTCATCAGCCATAGCTCGTTTAGATAGGTACGCAGGTAGATGGCGAAGCGCCCGGTCCTGGTATCGGCCTCCGTGCGGCTGGTGAAGGCATCCGACCAGGTATTGAAAATGCGCTGCGACATGTCGCAGGCACGAGCCCAATCCCACAACCTGGGGTCATCTACCTTAAACAGGCTATTTATTATGGCAAAGATGGATAGCGAAGAATCACCCATGAAGCGGCGGCTGAAATAACCGGCCAATTGCCGCAGCCGATGAGCCGATTGCTCCAGTTCTTTCTCCCGGGCACTAACCGCCGCCGCCACCAGACCAATTAGCAGGACAACACCCAGAACTGTGCCCAGAAGGGCAATCGGCCATTCATAAAAATAGCCGACAACAGCCAGCACCGCTATCACAATCGCTGCCCATCCGCGGACGACCATCATTTTCAGTATGTTCATATCACCTCTCCTAAAAGTGACTGCTCAGTGGAAACTCAAGCCCACCCAGCATTCTATCCAGCAGCGCCTTGGCCAGGTGTAACCTGTTCTCGGCCTGGTCAAAGACCACCGATGCCGGGCCATCCAGGACATCATCGGTAACCTCATCACCGCGATGGGCAGGCAAGGGGTGCATCAATATGGCATCATCCTTGGCCAAATCCAGCAGCTGGCCATTCACCTGGTAGCCGGCAAGCGCCCGGCGTCTCTTTTCGACCTCATCCTCCTGCCCCATGCTCGTCCAGACATCGGTGTAGACGATATCAGCGCCAGCTACTGCCTGCTCCAGTTCCTGGGTGCACAATATATCGCTACCGCTTTCCCCGGCATAGTCCCGGGCAAGATCCAGAATCTCGTCGCTAACCTGATAGCCAGCAGGTGAGGCAATCCTGAAGTTCATGCCAACAAGTGACGCCGCCAGCAGCAGGCTGTTGGCTACGTTATTGCCATCACCGATAAAGGCCAGGTTCAGACCATTCAAGTCCCCCTTCTTCTCATAAATGGTAAAAAGGTCAGCCAGTGCCTGGCAGGGATGCTCCCGGTCGGACAGGGCGTTTATCACCGGCACACTGGCGTATTCGGCCAGCAACTCCAGGGTTTGATGGGAATTGGTACGTGCGGCGATAACATCGACATAGCGGCTAATTACTCTGGCGACATCGGCGACTGGTTCACGTATGCCCAGGCCGACCTCATCCGGAGATAGATAAATAACCTGACCACCCAGCTGGCGCATGGCCATCTCGAAGCTGACCCGGGTCCTGAGAGACGGCTTCTCAAACAGGAGCGCCAGCGACCGACCACTAAGAGAGGACAGCCAGCCCCCGGTCTTTATACTCAGAGTATCCGATAGTAACAGGTCAACCTCTTCGCTGCTCAAATCGGAAACCGAAAGCAGGTCTTTCCCTTTCACTGGTCACCACCAAAAAAGTGTTGCTAGAGTATAGCACGTATCAGTAGCTAATTGGTATAGAAGATTTAGGTGCCCACAGCCCCTTTGATGATATAACAGTTTGTGAGGTTTTGCCGCGCATAATACCGCTTGTCAGCGCGGACAATATGTGTTCTAATGCAACCAAAACCGGACATGACAAAGATAAACCCGGGATACATAGTGCCCCTGGCCCTGCTGATGATACTGGCCACAGGGCTTGCCGTAGCTGGCGAGTACCTCGGCAGCCCGCCGGCCGCAGAGCAATCAACTACAATAGAAGAAATCACCCCGGTAGAGGCACTGCTCCTTATTCATGCCAATCCAGGCAATCCCGATTTTATTATCCTGGATGTCAGGACGCCGGAGGAATTTGCCGCTGGGCACATTGAGGACGCGGTTAATCTGGACTATTTTGGTGAGACCTTCAACGAAGTTGTCAGCATTCTGGATAAGACCAGGTCATATCTGGTCTACTGCAAAAGTGGCAGCCGCAGTGGTTCCACGACCGGCCTGATGGCAGTGCTGCACTTCGAGGAAGTCTTCAATATGCTGGGCGGCATCGAAGCCTGGCAAACAGCCGGGTTGCCACTGCTGCAATAAGCAACAGGCCAACCGGTGCAAACCGGTTACCCTGCTATCCTTCTTCCCCAACTGCCCGTCTGCTATAATTACGCCATGAAGAAACTGCTGCTGCTTATAGACGGCAATTCCCTGCTTCACCGGGCCTACCATGTTCTGCCACCACTTACTATACGCAAGAGCGGAGAAGTGGTGGGTGCCGTCTATGGCTTTGCCAGCATGCTGCTCAAAGCAATTAGCGAACTGAAACCAAGCCACTGGGCGATAGCCTTTGATAAGAAAGGGCCCACCTTCCGCCATCAGCTCTATGAACAGTACAAGGCCCACCGGCCGGCAACCCCGGAAGAACTGGTGGGTCAACTGGGGAGGGTAAGGCAACTGGTTGAGGCCTTCAATCTGCCCATTTTTGAGCTTGACGGCTACGAGGCCGATGATGTCCTCGGCAGCCTCAGCCAGCAGGCCACCGGTAAAGACACCGATACCGTTATCGTCACCGGCGATGCCGACGCCATGCAACTGGTATCGGACAGGGTCAAGGTGTTCTACCCCAAACCGGGAGGCACCTTCTCCCAGGCTATGCTCTATGATGAAGAGGCGGTAAGCCACAAGTACGGCGTAGCGCCTGAGCACATCGCCGACCTGAAGGCCCTCGTTGGTGACCCGTCAGATAACATCCCCGGTGTCTCCGGCATCGGCCAGAAGACAGCCCCCAGGCTCATTAGCCAGTTCGGCGGCATAGACCAGATATATGCCGGTATCAATGAGGTCACTCCGGAAAAAGTAAGAAGACTACTCGTGGATAACGAGGATATCGCCCGGAAGAGCCTGGTGCTGGCGACCATTGTAACCCGGCTGCCAATCAAGCTGAACCTTACCGATTCAAAGCTAAGCCGCTTTGACCGACAAAAGGTAGCCGAACTCTTCCGGGAGCTGGAGTTTGCCAGCCTGCTTCCCCGTTTGGCCGAGTTTGATACAGCCGCAACCACCTCCCCGGTTAAGACAGAGCCCCGTATAAAAACGGAATACCGGATTATATGCAATGTCCCCGACCTTGATAAGCTGGCCGGTCACCTGAGGCAAGCCGGCTCCTTCTCCTTTGACCTGGAGACCACCGGTCTCAACCCCATGCTGGCCCGGATAGTAGGCATTTCTCTATCAGCGGCACCGGGGGAGGCCTTTTATATTCCCGTTGGCCACGTCGGCCTGGACGAAATAACACAGCTGCCGATGGAAGAGGTCATGGGTAAAATCGGGCCGCTCCTGGAAGACACCGGACTCCCCAAGACGGCTCACAACGGAAAATACGATACCGTGGTGCTGGCAGAGCAAGGCATAAAGGTCAACAACCTGTCCTTCGACACCATGGTTGCCGCCTACCTGCTGGGAGAGAAGTCGCTTGGACTAAAGGCCCTCGCCTTCGCCAGGCTGGGTATAGAAATGACGGCCATCACCGAGCTTATCGGCTCCGGAGCCAAGCAGAAGTGTATGTCCCAGGTTGAAATCTCTCGCGCCAGCGACTACGCCTGCGCCGATGCCGACCTGACCGGCAGGCTCAAGGAGCTGTTCGCCACCGAGCTTAAGGAACAGGGAGTGTGGCAGTTATTCGCCGAAGTCGAGATGCCACTGGTGCCGGTGCTGGTACACATGGAGAGGAACGGTGTCGCCCTGGATGCCGAGCCGCTACGGCGGATGTCGCACCGCCTGGGCGAGAGGCTACACCAGTTGGAGACCGCTATCTACGAAAACGTCGGCCACCGCTTTAACATTAATTCACCCAGGCAGCTGGGCCCTATCCTGTTTGATGAGCTCAAGCTGCCACCAGCCAGGAAAACGAAAACAGGTTATTCCACCGAGGCATTGGTACTGGAGGAACTGCGCGGCGCTCATCCGGTAATTGAGATCATCATTGAATACCGCCAGCTAAACAAGCTCAGGTCCACCTATATTGACGCCCTGCCGGCACTGGTCAATCCCAAAACAGGGCGGCTACACACCAGCTTCAACCAGACCAGGACAGCCACCGGCCGGCTCTCCTCAAGTGACCCCAATTTACAGAACATCCCCGTTCGCGGCGAGCCCGGTAGAGAAATAAGGCAAGCCTTTATCGCCCCGGCTGGTTGCCAGCTTCTATCCGGGGACTACTCGCAGATTGACTTAAGGGTGCTGGCCCACCTTTCCCGGGACCCGGAGCTCCTTGAGGTCTTTGCACAGGATCGTGATGTTCACACCGCCACTGCCATGCGCCTCTTTGACGTTCCGGCAGACAATGTCACCCCGGATATGCGACGCCTGGCAAAAACGGTCAATTTCGGCATCATCTACGGCATGAGCGGCTACGGACTGGAGCAGGCAACCGAGCTTACCCGTGAAGAGGCCAACCAGTTCATCGCCTCCTACTTTGAAAAATACCCCGGGGTTAAAGAATACCTTGAAGCCACCAGGCAGCAGGCAAGAAAGACAGGCTATGTCGAAACGATTCTCGGTCGCCGGCGGTCGATCCCGGAGATCAACTCCGGCAACCGCATCCTGCGGGAAGCCGCCGAGCGCATGGCCATCAACATGCCGGTGCAGGGAACATCGGCCGATATCATCAAGCTGGCTATGCTCAAGCTCTACCAGGAGATGACCAATCGCAGGCTGAAAAGCAAGCTCCTCCTCCAGGTACATGACGAGCTCATCTTTGAAGTGCCCGAGGGCGAGCTTATAGAGATGAAAAGCCTGGTATCCCATCTCATGTCAGTAGCGCTCAAGCTGAGTGTGCCGCTCAAGGTGGATATCAAGACCGGCAGAAACTGGGGGCAGATGGAAAAGCTTGATGAATAGAATCTACCCTGCCGTCTATACCGCAGGCATACTTCTATTCAGCCTGCTTGGCTACCTCGTCCATCGCTTTCAAGTTCTCGCCGTTGACAACACTATAAATCAGTGGTTTTTAGAAATCAGACAGCCCCTGCTTGACGAAGTAATGGAAGCAGTCTCTTTTATGGGCAACACCATCCCATCCATAGCAACTATCTCTCTGGTGGCCGTGGTTCTGTTGCTTTTACGCAAAAGGCCGGAGGCTATCTTGGTCATTATCGTTCCCGCTGTGGCAACACTGATAACCTGGCTGCTCAAAATCTTGATAGACCGGCCACGCCCCGGTGAAATTATCTCCGATGGCGGGCTCAGCTTCCCCAGCGGGCACACCACCTATGCAGTTGTCTTCTTCGGTTTGCTTTTTTATCTGGTGCCAAAGCTGGTGAATAACTCGGGCATGGTTGTGGCCCTTCGTTCCATCTTAGTACTCGTTATCATCCTCATCGCCCTCTCTCGTTTTTACCTGGAAGCACACTGGCCAAGCGATATCCTGGGTAGCCTCATTCTGGGTGGATTGATTCTCTACCCCGCCATTGCTATCTATCGCTATCAGAAGGAAAAAAACAGGATGGCTATCAAAGATGCCTGAGCTGCCTGAAGTGGAAACAGTCAAGAACGAGCTGCTGCCCCATGTTATCGGTAGCAGCATCAGCCACATTACTCTGCTCTGGGAAGGAATTCTTCGCCAGCCATCGCCTGCCGAGTTCCACCGCCACACTGCCGGGCAAAGAGTCGCCGGCCTCTACCGAAGAGGCAAGTACCTCGTCTTCAGCCTGCAAAGCGGTGATTTCCTGATACTGCACCTCAAGATGAGCGGCTCCCTGATAATGGGAGGTGATTCGCCGCCACCGAAATACACCCGGGCAATAATCCGTCTGGATAACGGGAGAAATATATTATTCCTCGACCCGCGCAAGTTCGGCACCATGCAACTGGTCGAGGACAGCGTCAAGGTGCTGGACAAGCTTGGCCCCGAGCCTCTGGAATCAGGCTTTACAGCGGAGTACCTGGTCAAGCGGCTGGGCAAGCGCCATGCCCCGATAAAAGCGGTGCTCCTTGACCAGAAACTTATTGCCGGCATGGGTAACATGTACGCCGATGAAGCCCTGTTCCTCGCCGGAATACATCCGCTTACACCAGCGGATAGGCTATCACCGGCAGAGGTCCGGCGGCTTTACGACGCTATCAGACAGGTGCTCAAAGAGGCCATAGCAAAGAAGGGGGCCAGTGTCAGCAACTACCTGCGGCCAGGCGGCCAGCCGGGCACTGCTCAAACTTCTTTCAAGGTAGCCCACAGGGGCGGTAAGCCCTGCCCCACCTGCGGCGCTGCCATAGAGCGCATCCCCATCCGCAACCGGGGCAGCTATTTTTGTCCTCTCTGCCAGCCGAACCGAATACCCGCTGGTCAAATTGGTAATTAAATGCTACAATGAGCCATCAGACCCAAGGAAGAAATACACATGACAGAAAAAAAGGAATCGCTGGAAACCTTTGTTAACAACGCCAACAAGAAAGGCTCGAAACGCAACGGGCTTAAAATCCGCTTTGCTTTTAC
>DAOWDO010000049.1 GCA_030638985.1 Dehalococcoidia bacterium
CAGAATGTCCTTGATCCCGGATGCCTCGACCACTGCCCGAACGCTGCCACCGGCAATGATACCGGTGCCGGGGGCTGCCGGTTTCAGCAGCACCTTGGCAGCGCCGAACTTGACTGTGATTTCATAAGGGATGGTGTTGCCCACTGTTTGCACCTTGATCAGGTTCTTTTTGGCGACAGCACCGGCTTTATTGATGGCCTCGGGGACTTCATTGGACTTGCCAACACCGATGCCGACGTGTCCGTTGCCATCACCGGTGACCACCAGTGCACTGAAGCTGAGGCGCTTACCTCCTTTAACCACCTTGGAGACGCGATTGAGGTAAATCAGCTTGTCGTTTAGCACCAGCTCGGTGGGGTCTATTCTGCTTTTGGGAAGTTTCTTAAACACAAATCATCCTCTTTAGAATTTCAATCCGCCCTGGCGAGCTGCCTCGGCCAGAGATTTAACCCGTCCGTGGTACTTATAACCGCCACGGTCGAAGACAACGCTTGTTATGCCGGCACCGGAGGCCCGCTTGGCCAGCAGGGAGCCGACTACCTTTGCCTGTTCCGTTTTGTTCTTATCGGTGGTCTCGCCCCTTGTCTCCGGGTCAATGGAGGAGGCGGCAGCCAACGTGTGTCCCTGCAAATCGTCAATAATCTGGGCGTATATGTTCTCCAGGCTGCGGAAGACGCACAAGCGGGGCTGGTCGGCAGTGCCGCTGACCTTGGCCCTGACCCGCAGATGACGGGCATAGCGCGCCTCTCTGGTTCTTTTGTGGGACATTATTCTCCTCCTGCGGTAGCCTTACCGGCTTTACCCGGCTTGAGACGGACGACTTCACCGGCGTATCTGACCCCCTTACCCTTGTAAGAATCCGGAGGGCGAATGGCTCTTATCTCGGCGGCCGCCTGGCCGACAACTTCTTTATCAATACCGCTGACTTTAATGCTGGTTGGCTTTTCTGCTGTCAGCGTGATGCCGGGAAGCGGCGTTATCTCCACCGGGTGGGAGTAACCGATGCGAAATACAAGTTTCTCTCCCGTTTTTTCTGCCCGGTAGCCGACGCCCACTATCTCCAGGTTTTTCTCAAAACCCTGGCTAACTCCGTGTACCATATTTGCCAGAAGCGATCGCGTCAGCCCGTGAAGGGAGCGGTGCTGCTTTGAATCACTGGGCCGCGCTACAGTGAGTATGTTATCAGACAATGTAAGGGACATATCAGGGCTGAAGGTACGGCCGAGCTTGCCCTTGGGCCCGGTTACGGTGACCCCGTTGCCCTTGATTTTTACCTCGACACCGGAGGGTATCTCTATTGGCATTTTCCCTACTCTAGACATTTATCGTCTCACCAGGTTTATTACCATACATAGCACAACAGCTCGCCGCCAATCCCCTGGCGCCAGGCCCTGTGGCCTGACATAACTCCCTTAGATGTGGACACAATGGCAATGCCCAGCCCACCCAGGACGCGGGGGACTTCTTTGTTATGGACATAGACCCTCAGTCCGGGCTTGCTCACCCGTTTCAGGCCGGTGATGATCGGCCGCTTGTTTTCGTCATACTTGAGCATAATCTTGATGTGGCGGTGGGGCTGGCTGCCCATGGCCTCATAGTCATTGATGAAGCCCTCATGCTTGAGGATTTTGGCGATATATAACTTCATTTTTGAAGCCGGTATCAGCACTGAATCATGCTGGGCCATTATCGCATTGCGTATTCGTGTCAGCATATCGGCTATTGGGTCCGAAGTCGTCATCGCCTGCCCCCCGGGTATCTGCTGCTGTCTCTGGCGTGTAATTTGCACGAAGTTATGGTCATCTGTTTAGCTCCTTTAAGCTACCAGCTTGCCTTTCTTACGCCCGGGATATGGCCGGCCAGAGCCAGCTGGCGGAAGCAGATGCGGCACAGGCCAAAGTGACGTATATAGGCACGAGGCCGGCCGCACAACTGACATCGGTTGTGTTGCTGCACTCTGAACTTTGGTGGACGCTTCGATTTAACAATCTTTGATTTTTTAGCCACTTATACCTCAATCCTGGCTGAAAGGCATACCCAGCATTTCCAGCAGGTGTTTGCCTTCCTCGTCCGACCTTGCTGTAGTTATAATTGAAACCTCTAGTCCTCTTGCTTTGTCAATCTTATCATAATCTATTTCCGGGAAAACCGTTTGCTCCTTGAATCCCAGGGTGTAGTTGCCGTATCCGTCGAAGGAGGTGGTTGGAACTCCCTGGAACTCCCGGATGCGGGGCAGAACGATGTTCATCAGCTTTTCCATAAAGTTGTACATGCGTTGTCCTCGCATGGTTACCTTTAGCCCGATGGGCATACCCGTTCGCAACTTGAAGGCGGCGACAGACCTTTTAGCCCGGGTGGTTACCGGATGCTGCCCGGAGATGGCGGTCAGGTCGTTCTCGGCGGCTTCCAGCGCTTTGGCGTTGGCAATCGCCTCGCCGACGCCGATGTTAAGTACCACCTTTTCCAAACGTGGCACCCGCATCAGGTTTTTATAGCCGTAGCGCTCCTTCAAGCCGGGAGCAATCTCTTTTTTATATTTCTCCTTCAGGTCTGGCATCTAGTCAACTACCTCCTGGCAGGACTTGCAGAAACGGACCTTCTTGCCGTCTTCTAGAAAGCGAAAGCCGACCCTGGTTGGCTGGTTGCACTTGCTGCAAAAAAGCATAACGTTAGAGATGTGAATGGAAGCTTCCCGCTCTATGATGCCTGCCTGTCGTGCCTGGCCGGTGGCACGGGCGTGTTTTTTAATGAAGTTGGCACCCTCAACGATTACCCGTTCTTCTCTGGGATAGACAAAGCGAACCTTGCCCTTTTTGCCCTTGTCTTTGCCGGTTGTAACAATTACCGTGTCTTCTTTTCTGATATTCATAATGGAACTGCCGAGCCTTTGAAATGATTTCGCCTACAGCACCTCCGGTGCCAGCGAGATTATCTTGGTAAAGTTCTTATCTCTGAGCTCCCGGGCCACCGGGCCGAATATTCTGGTTCCCTTAGGGTTGTTCTTGTCGGTGAGAATGACGGCGGCGTTTTCATCGAATTTAATATAGGAGCCATCGGGACGGCGGTACGGCCGGGCACATCGAACCACTACTGCCTTAACGACTTCCCCCTTTTTCACCAACGCCTCCG
>DAOWDO010000059.1 GCA_030638985.1 Dehalococcoidia bacterium
ATCAATGCCATCCCGATAAACCCTGTCACCAAAGACAAGCCCTATCGGCACCAGCTCAATGCCATATTCCTCCACCTTATCTTTCGGGATGCAGGCAGTGGTATCGGTAATTATGGCTACTTTACCCGCCAAAGCGCTCCGCTACCTTCTTACGTATCAGCTTAAAGTTCATGGCTACCCCGGTCATCATCCAACCACTATCGCTAAACAGGCCTAGTCTAGCAGATTTGACCTCGGCTGCCAAATTCCGGCAGCCGCCCCGCTTTCCCGGTGATAAGACGGCGGCATAGCCGGGCTGATAATTCTTATCAGGGGAGCTACCGAGAGCGAAAGAATGAGCTTACCCTGAGAGTAGTTTTTGATCAGGGCCGAGTCAACTATTATAGCCACCGATAGTATGGTATGAAAGATGATTCCCAGCAGTGGCCGGGAGACAACGGTGACCACCTCAGCGGTGATAATGGCCAGCAGGTAGATTAAAAGCCCTTATCATTGCCTCTCTTTCATATCAGGGACACCTGGTCACGGCAATACCAAGGCACTTCTCCGCCAGCTCCAGGGCGCAGAACTGACCACACATGCTGCAGGCTTCGCCGGAAGTGGCACGTTTGGCATGGCCACGGCGAAAGCGTTCCGGGTCAAGGGACAGGCCGGCCTGCTTTTCCCAGTCAAGCTCTTTCCTAGCAAGCGACATCTGCCGGTCGCGCTGGGCAGCTCCCTTTATTCCCTTGGCTATATCCCCGGCATGAGCAGCAATACGGGAAGCCATCACCCCCTGCCTGACATCCTCGGCATCAGGCAGGGAAAGGTGTTCCGCCGGAGTGACGTAGCACAGAAAATCAGCTCCAGCGGCGGCAGCCACCGCCCCACCGATAGCCCCGGTGATGTGGTCATAGCCGGCAGCGATGTCGGTTACCAGCGGCCCCAGCACGTAGAAGGGGGCGCCGCTGCATATAGATTTCTCCAGCTGAACATTGGCCTCAACCTGGTTGAGTGGCAGGTGGCCCGGCCCTTCTACCATCGCCTGAACACCGGCTTCCCTGGCCCGCCGCACCAGCTCGCCGAGGGCAATAAGCTCCTCAAGCTGGGGGCGGTCGGTGGCATCGGCCAGGCTGCCGGGACGCAGGCCGTCGCCCAGGCTAAGGGTTACATCAAAGTTCAGGGCTAACTCCAGCAGGCGATCGTACTGCTCGTAGAGCGGGTTCTCGCAGTCATGGTGCAGCATCCAGCCCATAAGAAAGGCGCCGCCGCGGGAGACGACATCGGTCACCCGCCGCTGCTGCCTGAGACAGGCTATCGCCTGCCGGGTGACACCGCAGTGTACGGTGATGAAATCCACGCCATCCCGGGCATGTTCCTCAATAGTGCCAAAGAGCTCATCGGCGGTCATCTTGACTATAGCACCATGCCGGTTAAGCGCCTCAATGCCCGCCTGATAGATGGGCACCGTGCCCACCGGCAACGAACCGGCGGTCAGGATAGCCCGCCGGATGGCCGGGATATCACCGCCGGTGGATAGGTCCATAACCGTATCGGCGCCGGCGCCAACAGCATACTTTAGCTTTTCCAGCTCGGTGTCAATGGTGCCAAAATCAGACGAGGTGCCGATGTTGGCGTTGACCTTGGTAGTCAGCCCCTTGCCAATGCCGCAGGGCACAAGATTGGCATGGTTTACGTTGGCCGGAATGACTATCTCGCCCTTGGCCACACCCTGCCTGATGGTCTCGGGGGTTACATTCTCTCGCCGAGCCACCTGCTCCATCTGTGGTGATGTTTTGCCTTCTTTGGCCAGTTCCAGCTGTGTCATCACTCTCCCCATAAAAACAAAACCAAGGTCACGGCTATCCCCTGGACCCTGGCTTCTATCCGCTTGCCTACGCTCGCATTACCGAGATCAGGCCATCAGGGTTGGCCCCAAAAGCCTCTCAGCCTTTAAGCACCCCTAGCGGTCCTGAGCCCAAATATAGCACGGGCACCGCTGGAAAGTAAAGTCTGGTCTGGAATGCTATAATCGGACTGGAGATGACAGTGTGAGCAATGGTATGGAGCACCTCAAATCAGGCGCAGCCAGACTGGAACTGCCGCTGACTTCAAAACAGCTCCGGCAGTTCCATATCTACTACCAGGAGCTCGTAAGCTGGAACGAGCAAATCAACCTGACCTCAATAACCGGCTTCAGGGATGTCCAGATAAAACACTTCCTGGATTCGCTCACTATAATCAAGGCTTTTAAGCAGCCAGATGGCAAGCAACTACGGGTTATTGACATCGGCACCGGCGCCGGCTTCCCCGGGCTGCCCGTAAAAATCGCCCTGCCCGATATAGCGCTGGTTCTGCTTGAAGCCACCGCCAAGAAAGCGGTCTTTCTGCGCCATCTCATAGCAGCGCTGGAACTGGAGGATGTTGACATCGTCGCCGGGCGGGCCGAAGATATCGCTCACCAGGAGCAATACCGCCAAAAGTTTGACCTTGTCCTCTCCCGGGCGGTGGCCCCGCTGGCTACCCTGGCCGAACTCGCCCTTCCCCTTTGCGCCGTCGGTGGCCGTTTGATTGCCCAGAAGAAGGGAGCGATTGACCGGGAAACAGCCAGGGCAGGCAGGGCAATTAACCTGCTGGGCGGTGGCCAGCCGGAGATAAAAAGAATTGAGCTGGCCGAGCTTGGCGGCGAGCGCTGTCTGGTGATAATCGAGAAAATAGCACCCTCACCACAAAAGTACCCCAGGCGGCCGGGGATGCCGGCCAAGCGTCCGATTGTTTGATTGCCAAATGAGCGCCAGAGTAGTAAAATAAGGGCACAAAACGACGGAGAAAAACCATGGAAACTGGTACCTGGAAAGTAAAGACCGGGCTCGCACAGATGCTCAAGGGCGGTGTGATAATGGATATTATCAGCGCCGAGCAGGCCAGAATCGCCGAGGCGGCCGGCGCCTGTGCCGTTATGGCGCTGGAGAGGGTGCCTTCGGATATCCGGGCTACCGGTGGCGTCGCCCGCATGGCCGACCCCAGCGTAGTCGAAGAGGTTATCAGGGCGGTATCAATACCGGTGATGGCCAAGTGCCGCATCGGCCACTTCACCGAAGCCAGAGTGCTTGAGGCCATCGGAGTTGATTTTATCGACGAGTCCGAGGTACTCACCCCGGCCGATGAGGCCCACCACGTCTGGAAGCACGACTTCAAAGTCCCCTTCGTCTGCGGCTGCCGCAACCTGGGTGAAGCCCTGAGGCGCATCGCCGAGGGGGCCGCCATGATTCGCACCAAGGGCGAGGCCGGCACCGGTAATGTTGTCGAGGCCGTCAGGCACATGAGGGCTGTTATGGACGGCATCCGCAAGCTGACTAGTGCCCCGGAGGAGGAGCTTGTGGCCATAGCCAAGGAGATGGCCGCCCCCCTCGAACTGGCAAGAGAGTTACACCGGACGGGTAAGCTACCGGTGGTCAACTTCGCCGCCGGTGGTATCGCCACCCCGGCTGACGCCGCCCTGATGATGCACCTGGGCGCCGAGGGTGTCTTTGTCGGCTCTGGCATCTTTAAAGCCCAAGACCCCGAAGCCAGGGCCAAGGCCATCGTCAAGGCGACCACCCACTATCAGGACCCACAAATAATAGCCGAGGTCAGCAAAAACCTGGGTGAGGCTATGCCCGGGCTGGATATAAAGGAAATCCCACCAGAGCAACTTCTGGCATCCAGAGGATGGTAGGCCAGGAACCAGTCACCAGTTGCTACACGCCACCAAGGGCAACGCCTGATGCATAGAGTAGAAGTCTGCCTCAAAGAGCAACTGCCCGACGCCCGGGGCCAGGGACTGGTACGGGATATCCATGACCTGGGCATGAACACCGTATCCGACGTCTGCGTGCGGGATGTCTACTGGCTGGATGCCGAGCTTAATCCAGATGAGCTGAAGCTCATCTGCCGCAGCCTCCTGGCCAATCCGGTCACCCAGCACTACCGCCTTGGCCCTGAAGCTAAAACAGAACCGGGCATATACTCCGTAGAAGTGGCCTACAACGCCGGCGTCGCCGACCCGGTTGAGGAAACAGCCATGAAAGCAGTGCTGGACCTGGGTGTAGATAGCGTCAGAGCCATTAAAACCGCCAAACGCTACCTGATAAGCGGGCAGCTCGGGAAAGACCAGCTGGAGACCATCTGCAACCGGCTGCTGGTAAACCCGATTATCCAGCACGTTGTTGCCGAAGAGCCGGTAGTCTTTCCGGAAAACCCCCGCTATAGCTTCAAGCTGGAGCATATTGACCTGCTGACAGTGGACCAGAGCCAGCGATGCCAGATTGCCCAGCAGTTCGGTTTCAGCACTGACGAACTACAGGCAATCACTGGCTACTTTAAAAACTTAGGGCGCAACCCGACCGATGTCGAGCTGGAGACGCTGGCCCAGACCTGGTCTGAGCACTGCGTTCATAAGACCTTCAAGAGCAAAATATACTTTAACGGCACCGTTATTGACAACCTGCTAAGGAGCACCATCGTCAAGGCAACCGAGGAGCTGGACAAGCCGTGGTGCCTTTCCGTCTTTGAAGACAACGCCGGTGTCATCGACTTTGACGGCCAGTGGGCGGTCTGTTTCAAGGTGGAGACTCACAATCACCCTTCGGCCATTGAGCCCTACGGCGGCGCTTCCACCGGCATTGGCGGCGTCGTCCGGGATATCATGGGCACCGGGTTAAGCGCCAAGCCGATCGCCAACACCGACGTCTTCTGTTTCGGCCCGCCCGATTTGCCCTATGACCGGTTGCCACCGGCAGTGCTCCACCCCAGGCGCATCCTCAAGGGCGTCCGCGCCGGCGTAGCCGACTACGGCAACCGGCTGGGCATACCGACGCTCAACGGCGCCATCCTCTTCG
This sequence comes from Dehalococcoidia bacterium, assembly GCA_030638985.1. GTDB lineage: Bacteria > Chloroflexota > Dehalococcoidia > Dehalococcoidales > DAOWLH01 > DAOWLH01. The sequence continues at coordinate 4,860 of DAOWDO010000059.1, forward strand.
ACGAGCGCTATACAGCCAACCCGCTGGTCTACTGCGGTACGGTAGGGCTGATGCCGAAGAAACTGGCCCTCCCGGGCAAACAAAAACCGGGAGACCTGGTGGTGCTGGCCGGCGGACGAACCGGGCGCGACGGCATTCACGGCGTCACCTTCGCTTCCGAGCAGCTGACCGGAGAATCCACAGAGCTATCCTGCACATCCGTCCAGATTGGCAACCCCATCGTGGAGAAGAAGCTCATTGACACCCTGCTCCAGGCCAGGGAAAGGGGCCTGTTTGTCAGGATAACCGACTGCGGCGGCGGCGGGCTGTCATCTGCCGTCGGCGAGATGGCCGCCGAGACCGGGGTGCGGGTCTACCTGGACCGGGTGCCACTGAAATACGCCGGCCTGTCCTATGCCGAGATCTGGATTTCCGAATCCCAGGAAAGGATGGTGCTGGCAGCACCGGCCGAGCACGCCGACGAGCTGCTGGCGCTTTTTGACAGCGAAGGGGTCGAGGCCACCATAATAGGCGAGTTTACCGGCGATAAGCGGCTCAAGCTCTTCTACAAGGATGATCAGGTCTGCGACCTTGAGATGGATTTTCTTCATCACGGCAGGCCCCGCCTTGAGATGGCCGCCGTCTGGCCCAAACCGCAGCATCTTGAGCCGGATTTTAAGCCACCCGATATAATCCAATCCCTGCTAAAAGTCCTCGGCTCCTGGAATGTCTGCAGCAAGGAGTGGGTAATCCGCCAGTATGACCACGAGGTGCAGGGCGGCAGTGTGCTCAAACCGCTGGTGGGCAAAGAAAACGATGGCCCCGGTGATGCCGCTATAATCCGCCCCGTGCTTGACTCGACAAGGGGGCTCGTTATAGCCAGCGGCATCAATCCCAAGTACGGCGATATAGACCCCTACTGGATGGCGGCCTCCGCCATTGACGAAGTATTGAGACAGATTATCGCCGTCGGCGGCGACCTTGAACGAGTAGCCCTGCTGGACAACTTCAGCTGGGGCAACGCCAGCCGCCCGGAGGGTCTTGGTGCCCTGGTACGGGCCTGCCAGGCCTGCTACGACATGGCCACGGTATACGGCACGCCCTTCATCTCCGGCAAGGACAGCCTGAACAACGAGTTTGAATTCGAAGGCAATATCATCTCCATTCCACATACCCTGCTGATATCGGCCATCGGTGTTACGGAGGATGTGGCCAGAGCAATTTCCATGGACTTTAAACAGTCCGGAGGCCTGATTTACCTTATCGGCAGCACCCAAAAGGAACTGGGCGGCTCTGAGTACTACAGAAGCCTCGGTTTTACCGGCAGTCGTGTACCAGTGGTAGAGCCACATCAGGCTAAAGAGCTGATGGATAATTTGAGCCGGGCCACAAGTAGAAAGCTGGTTCGGGCCTGCCACGACCTGTCCGAGGGCGGACTCGGTGTCGCCCTGGCCGAGATGGCTTTTGCCGGCGGGCTGGGGGCCAGAGTCTACCTGGATAGGGTGCCGCTGGCCGAACCCATAGACCGGGATGACTTTATCCTCTTCTCCGAATCAAACAGCCGTTTCCTGGCTGAAGTGGCGCCGGAGCACAGGGACGAATTTGAAATAATAATGAGCAAGACCGCTTTCGCCCAAATCGGGGAGGTTACCTCTTCGGATATGCTTGATATATACGGGCAAAAAGGCGACCGGATTCTGTCGGTTGCCACAAGCCAGCTTAAGGAAGCCTGGCAGAAACCGCTGGATTGGTGACGAGCTATGACCCACATAAAGACACTGGTACTGAGAGCACCGGGCACCAACTGCGATGAGGAAACAGCCTTCGCCTTCCAGCAGGCAGGAGCAGTAACTTCCCTGGTTCATATCAGCCAGCTCATCGGCCGGAAGTCCCGCCTGGATGACTACCAGATACTGGTCATCCCCGGCGGCTTTACCTACGGCGACGACCTGGGGGCAGGACTGGTGCTGGCCAACGAAATCAGGCTGAAGCTGGGCCGGGACATTGAGGACTTTATTGCCAGCGGCCGGCTAATCATGGGCATCTGCAACGGCTTCCAGGTACTGGTCAAGACAGGCATCCTGCCCGGCCCGATGACCAACCTCCCCGGCCTGACGCTGACCAGCAACGATTCCGGCCGCTTCGAGTGCCGCTGGGTGCACCTCGGTGCTAATCAGAAGAGCCGCTGCGTCTTTACCAGGGGAATTGAGCGTCTATACCTGCCGGTAGCCCACGGTGAGGGTAAACTGGTGGCCGATGCTGAGGTTCTGGCCAGGCTAGATGCAGCCCTGCACTACACTGATGAGCAAGGCAACAGGCAGGCCGGCTACCCGCATAACCCCAACGGCTCGGCGGCAGACATCGCCGGTATCTGCGATGCCACCGGGCGCATCTTCGCCCTGATGCCCCACCCGGAGCGCCACATCCAGCCCTGCCAGCACCCCGGCTGGACGAGAGGGCAAAGCGGGAATGGGGATGGCAGAAAAATCTTTGAGAACGCTGTAGAGTGGATAAAAAGTCTTTAAAGCAGCGCCTTAGCCTAAAAATACAGACCAGCCGCTAAAAACCCTAGCTCGCTCCTGTTATGCTAATCTGTCAACGCAATAGCTTGGCCCGGGGAGGAAGATATGCAGTACGAATATGAAATAAACGAGCTCGCCAAAGAAGATTCCTGGCGCATGTTCCGTATCATCGGCGAGCTGGTGGAAGGCTTTGACCTGCTCTCTGATATAGCACCGGCGGTAAGCATCTATGGCTCAGCCAGGATAAAGCCGGAAGACGAGCTATACCAGAAGACAGAGGAAATCGCCCGCCAGCTGGGAGATATGGGCTTCTCCATCATTACCGGCGGCGGCCCCGGTGTTATGGAAGCAGCCAACAAGGGGGCCCGTAAAGCCGGGGTTAAATCCATCGGGCTCAACATCAATCTACCCGAAGAGCAGACGGGCAACATCTATACCACACAGTCGCAAACCTTTCATCACTTCTTCGTCCGCAAGGTCATGCTGGTAAAGTATGCCAGCGCTTTTATCATAATGCCCGGTGGACTGGGAACGCTGGATGAACTGATGGAAGTGCTGAACCTGATGCAGACCTACAAGATAAAGCCGTTTCCGGTGGTCCTGTATGATCTTGCATACTGGCAAGGGTTACTGGACTGGCTGCGAGATTCCACGCTAGCCAAAGGGTATATCTCCGAAAAAGACCTCGGCCTGCTCCGGGTATGCGATAGCCCGGAAGAGATCACTGAAGCCGTCAGCAAATGGTACCAGAAACACGAGCTAATCGGGCGGCAAGCGGTATAGCAAGACAGGAATGGCCTTGCGCCCACCCTATTTGCTGCCTACTAGTGGGTATGTTATACTGATACACCAGCTAATGCTCGGATAACAACTAGAAAGGGGTATGATTTGCCAGATACAGCTACCATAAAGGAACTCCTGGAAGCTGGGGCCCACTTTGGACACCAGACCAGCCGCTGGCACCCCAAAATGAAGAGATACATCTTCACCAAGCGCAACGGTATCCACATCATTGACCTGGAGCAGACGGCCAGTATGCTGGATGAGGCCTGCGAGTTCGTCAAGCAGGTGACAGAGGAGGGAGGTAAAATCCTCTTCGTCGGCACCAAGAAGCAGGCCCAGGCCATCATTGAAGAAGAGGCGACACGCTGCGGTATGTACTACATCAACCAGCGCTGGATAGGCGGCGTGCTGACTAACTTCAGCACTATCCAAAACCGCATCGACTATCTGGTCCAGCTGGAAGACCAGCAGGCCAGAGGCGATTTCGGCCGCCTGCCTAAAAAGGAAGCCTTGAAACTCGGTGAAAAGATCGTGCGCCTTAACAAACAGATGGGCGGCTTCAAAGAGATGACCAGCCTGCCCGATATCATCTTCATCGCTGACCTCTCCAAGGAAAAGATCTCCCTGGCCGAGGCCCAGCGGGTAGGCATACCGGTGGTCGCCATCGCGGACACAAACTGTGACCCGAACGAAATTGACCACCCCATCCCGGCCAATGATGATGCCATAAGAGCCATCAGGCTGATAACCAGTAAAATCGCTGATGCCGTTCTGGAAGGCAAGGCCGGTGGAATGGTAGCACCGGCGGAGGAGACCGCAGAAGTAACGCCAGAAGAAGCACCTGCAACGGATGAGGCGGTAGCCCGGACCCCTGAAGAATAATTGCCAGGAGGCAAAAGGACTTGCAAATCTCAACAGCCGCCGTAAAAGAACTGAGGGAGCAATGCAGCGCCGGTATTATGGAATGCCGCAACGCCCTTGTTGAAGCCAACGGCGACATAGAGAAGGCGCTCCAGTCCCTGAAGGAGCGTGGCTGGCTGAAGGCAGCTAAGAAGGCAGGGCGAGCCACGGCGCAGGGATTAATCGAAGCCTATGTGCACCCCGGGGGGCGCATTGGAGCCATGCTCGAACTAAACTGCGAAACCGACTTCGTCGCCCGCACTGACGAGTTTAAGGAGCTGGCCCATAACATGGCAATGCAGATAGCTGCCATGGGCCCGCGCTTTGTTTCCCAGGAGGATGTCCCCCCCGAGCTTGAGGTGGAAGTGGAGGCCGACTGTCTGCTCCAGCAAGCATACATCAAAGACCCGGCCATGAAAGTTCAGGATATCATTGTTGACACCATAGCCAAGGTAGGAGAGAACATCAGAGTCGGTCGATTTACCAGATTTGAACTAGGTAAGTAGCAAAATGACGGCACCGAAGTACCGGCGAGTCATGCTGAAGCTTAGCGGCGAGGCCTTCAAGGGCACCACAGCCTACGGTATTGATGCTCCCACCGTCGCCCGCGTGGCCAAGCAGGTTAAACAGGTTGTGGGTATGGGGGTAGAGGTAGCCGTGGTCGTCGGTGCCGGCAACATATGGCGCGGGGCTACCGCAGCCGAGGCAGGCATAGACCGGGTCACCGCTGACTACGCCGGTATGCTGGCAACAGTGATCAACGCCCTCTCCCTCCAGGATGCCCTGGAGAAGGAAAACGTGGTCACCAGAACCCAGTCGGCGATAGTTATCGAGCAAGTAGCCGAGCCCTACCTAAGACGCCGGGCCATCCGCCACCTGGAGAAGGGACGGGTGGTTATCCTAGCTGGGGGTACCGGCAATCCCTATATGTCCACTGACACCGCCGCCGCCCTGCGAGCTATAGAAGTTGAGGCTGACGTTCTACTCATGTCCAAGCATAATGTCGATGGCGTCTATAGCGCCGACCCCCGCAGGGACCCCACCGCCAGGAAGTTTGACCACCTGACCTACCTCGAAACCCTGAACATGCAGCTTGAGGTAATGGACTCAACGGCGCTTTCGCTCTGCCTGGAAAACAAGCTGCCGATAATTGTCTTTGACCTTGAGGCTGAGCGCAACCTGGAAAGGGTCATCACCGGCGAAGCCATCGGTACCCTGATCACCAGCGAGCGGCAAAATGATTGAAGACGTTCTCCAAAAAACCGAGGAGAGGATGCAGACCTCGGTTGATGTCCTCAAGCAGGAGCTGGCCAGCATCCGCACCGGACGGGCGACCCCCGCCTTAATAGAGCACCTCAAGGTAGATTATGCTGGCGTACCGACGCCGCTCAGGCATATCGCTGGTATTTCTGTTTCGGGAGCCAGCCTGCTGATCGTCCAGCCCTGGGACCCGACCAGCATAGCCAGCATTGAGAAGGCCTTTCTCAAGTCCAACCTCGGCCTGACACCCAGCACCGATGGCAACATTATCCGCCTGAATATTCCACCGCTATCCGAGGAGAGGCGGCAGGAATTAATCAAGGTGGTTAGAAAGAGGGTTGAGGAAGGTAAAATAGCGATACGAAACTTGAGGCGTGACGCTGCTGACGGGCTGAAAAAGATGGAGAAGGACAAGGAAATATCCCAGGACGAGCACAAGCGCACCATGGGCAAGGTGCAGATGCTCACCGACAGCTTTATCGACAACGCCGGCAAAACCGGCCATGATAAAGAAACAGAACTTATGGAGGCCTAGCCGGCCCCGGGCTTGACCAAACTTCGAGCCGCCACCGTCCAACCCCGGTAGCCTTTCTCATCACTGAGTGCTAAAATACTGGCCAATAGATAGGTTATGAAGAAGATTGCCCGGCTGCCAAAGCACGTTGCCTTTATCATGGACGGCAACGGCCGGTGGGCTAAAAAGCGGGGGCTGCCCCGCCTTGAGGGCCACCGGGCGGGGATAGCCAGCGCCCGAAAAGTGGTGGAACACCTCGGCGATTACGGCATCAGGTACGTTACCCTCTACAGCTTCTCCACGGAGAACTGGAAACGCCCCAGAGAAGAGGTTGGCGGTCTGCTGAAAATCCTTGAGGAGTCAATTGGAAAGCAAGCCGCTGAGTTCCATGAAAAGGGCGTTCAAATCCGGCACCTCGGCCACTATCACAGGCTGCCCAGGCAACTAAATAAATCAATAGAAGAAGCCGTTGAACTGACCAAAAACAACAGCAAAATGATACTGAACTTTGCCTTCAACTATGGCTCCCGGCTGGAAATCGTGGATGCAGTACGCAGTATCGCTGCCCAGGGCATCCCGCCTGAAAAGATAGACGAGAAACTCTTCAGCCGCCACCTCTATACCGCCGGCCAGCCCGATGTTGATTTAGTCGTCCGCACCGGTGGTGACCTTCGTATCAGCAATTTCCTCCTGTGGCAGTCAGCTTACAGTGAATACTACTTCACCGACGTGCTCTGGCCTGACTTCAATGCTGAAGAGATGGATAAGGCACTGGCCTCTTACAATCAGAGGCAGCGACGTTTCGGTAAATTGTAGGTAACCATGCTCAAAAAGAGAGCCGCCACGGCGCTGATTCTGCTGCCCCTGCTGGTGGCCGCCGTCTGGTTCGACCAGCCTCTCCCCTGGCTGGCCATATTCATCGCCGTCTGGGGTGTACTGGCAGCCCGCGAATTCTACCGAATAGTCGCCTCTTCAGGCTCAAGGGTGTCACCGCTTACCGGCATCGGGCTGGCCTGGACGCTATTCCTCATCCTGAGTCCCCTCTTCGACTATGCCTATCTCCACCAGATACTGCTGACCTCGGCGGTAGTGCTGCCTCTGCTCTGGCTGTTATCAAGGCGACAA
>DAOWDO010000037.1 GCA_030638985.1 Dehalococcoidia bacterium
TGATGATGGGGTAAACATTAACATCGCGATGTCTGCAAAATTCAGGGCTTTCACACAATTAATGTTCTGTACAAGTTAAAGAGGTTCCTGCGTATCCAATACTACTAGCCTGATTATAACGACTATGCCGGTCACTCTAACTTAACAAGTGGTACACCTTATGGGGGCAGGTCAGAGCGGCATAACAGCATCACCATTGAGCAGTTGACATAAGCTGGTAAGGATTCAATACCGGTGGAGGATAGCGGGTTATAGTGAGGCACGCCCTGGGTGTGCCCTCCTGCTGTGGTAGAGTCAGTCCCGGGCTATCCGGTAATCACCGATGGCTGCTAGCATATCCTGGGCAAGAGGTCACCAACCAGCATACTGATAATCCGTGAGGTGTTCAGCCTGGTCTTCATCACCACCCGGCCGGGGTGCTCTGCTGTAACCTGGCCGATGATGGCCGACTCAGCACCATACCGGTTCCTCTTCATCATCGCCAGCACCCGCTCGGCATCACCGGCGGGAACAACGGCTACCAGCTTGCCCTCATTGGCAACGTGGACCGGGTCGAGGCCGAGAATCTCGCACATTGCCCGCACTGCCGGACGGACAGGGACGTTCCCTTCGTATATTTCCATGCCCACCTCCGACTGGCCGGCAAGCTCGTTAAGAGTGGTCGCCAGACCGCCACGGGTAGGGTCGCGCAAGCAGCGAATATCCCGGCAGGCAGCCAACATGTCGGCCACCAGGTTGTTCAGCGGAGCGCAGTCGCTCTCAAGCTGGCTGGAGAACCTGAGTCCTTCCCGCTGGCTCATTACGGCGATGCCGTGGTCACCGATGGGGCCGTTGATAATGATGGCGTCGCCGGGCCGGGCGTTGGCTCCGGAGATATCTACTCTCGCCGCAATGACGCCTATCCCCGAGGTATTGATAAAAAGTTTATCGGCGGTGCCGTGTTGAACCACCTTGGTGTCACCGGCGACCACCTTTACGCCGGCCTCGTCGGCGGTCTTCTGGATGGAGACAACTATCTTCTCCAGGTCGGCCAGGGGCAGGCCCTCCTCGATAATGAGTGACAGGCTGAGGTATAGCGGTCGGGCACCGCTCATGGACAGGTCGTTGACCGTTCCGCACACCGCCAGCCGGCCGATATCTCCACCGGGAAAGAAGATGGGGCTGACCACATAGCTGTCGGTGGTAAAGGCAACTTTTCCTTCGATGTCCACCACCGCCGAGTCATCAAGCTTGGCCAGCCACGGGTTGTCCAGCCGGGAGAGGAAGGTGTTTTTTACCAGGTCGTGGCTCAGTTTGCCACCGCTGCCGTGGGCCAGAATTATTTTATTCTCCACTATCGTCTCCATAGAGGTAGTAACTGGAGCAGGCACCTTCATAGGAAACCATACAGGGGCCAACCGGACGCTCCGGAGTGCAGACACTTCGAAAGAGCTGGCAATCGGTTGGCTTGGCCACCCCGCGCAGCACCTCGCCACAGCGGCAACCCTTGGGCTCGCGGGTAGGGCCCGGCTCAACCGGGAAGGCAAGCTCGGCATTGAAGCGCCGGTATTTCTCTTTCAGCCTGAGGCCGCTCTGGGGCACCTGGCCGACCCCTCGCCACCGCGCCGGGCAGCGGTCGAAGACCTGCTCCATCAGTTGCTGCGCCCGCTGGTTGCCCTCTGGGGTCACACCTCGCCGGTAGGCAATCTCCACGGCGGGCAGGCCCGCTTCTATCTGGGCAATCAGCATATCGACGGCCAGCAGGATGTCCACAGGCTCAAAGCCGGAGACGACACAGGCGATGCCGTAATCACGAGGGATAAACTCATAAGGCCGTGAGCCTATTATGGCGCTGACATGCCCCGGGCAGATGATGCCGTCTATCTTTACCTCCCCGGCGTCCAGCAGCGCCTTCATTACCGGCGGGCACAGCTTGCCCAGTGAAAAGACATGGTAGTTATCAATCGCCCCGGCTTCAGCTGCAAGCACCGAGGCGGCGATAGTCGGTATGGTGGTCTCAAAACCGACGCCGAGGAAGATAACCCCTTTCTCCGGGTTCCGGCGGGCGATTTCCAGGGCATCCATGGTGGAATAGACGATGCGGACATCAGCCCCCTCGGCCTTGGCCTGCTGCAGGCTTGAGTTGCTGCCGGGAACTTTTAGCATATCGCCGAAGCTGCACAGAATAACATCTGGCAGCCCGGCAAGGGCAATGGCCTTATCTATATCGGCGTTATCGGTAACGCACACCGGGCACCCGGGCCCGGACATCATCTCCACCCCGGGCGGCAAAAGCTGGCGAATACCGTGTTTGAAGATGGCCACCGTGTGGCTGCCGCAGAACTCCATCAGCCTGGCTGCTCTAACCGAGCGCTGCCTTATCCTCTCAGTCAGACTCCTGGCTAGCCTGACATCGCGGAATTCATCAACTAGCTTCATCCATCTGCCTCAGCAATTCAAGAGTTCCCTCGGCTTCCTCCTGGTCAACAACCCTTATGGAGAAGCCGGCGTGCAGCAGCACGTAGTCACCCACCTTGACCTCGGGCGTCAGGTAGATGCTTATCCGGCGCCGGACGCCGCTGATATCAACCTCGGCGTCTGTCCCTTCCAGTGACTTCACCAGAGCAGGTGTGGCAAGACACACGGTTTTCCTCCTATTCCTGCGTAAAGTTGGCCACCACCGCCTGACCCAGGGAAATGCAGCCATCATTGGTCGGCACCCGGCGGTGGAAAACGGGCTTCAGCCCGGCCCTGTCCAGGGCGGTAAGTGTCAGTTTCAACAACAATCTATTCTGGAAAACACCGCCGCTTAAGGCGACCAGGGAAATACCGGTTTCCTTTGCCAGGCGGTGGCTGACATCGGCTATCATCCGGGCAACCGTCAGGTGAAACTTATAAGCAATCTCCGGGCTGGTCAGACCCTGCTCTATATCGGAAATAATTGCCGAGAAGGTCTCCTTAAATTTTACCACGCTGACTCCCTTTTCCCGGGCAACTTCAAAAGGGTAGACAGTACTACCAGTGGTATTAACACCGGTGGCAGCCATCTCCAGCTCGATGGCCGCCTGGGCCTCGTAGTCTATGCTTCCCCTTATACCAATTAGCGCCGAGACGGCGTCAA
>DAOWDO010000092.1 GCA_030638985.1 Dehalococcoidia bacterium
CCTAATCTCCCTCTCTCCTTCCCAAGGAGAGAGGGACAAAGGGGGTGAGGTTCTATAAATAACCACAAAATCGCCGAGGTAATCGAGGCCAGCACCACCGGCTTTACCGCCCAGTGCTACCAGCTTTACGGCTTGCCGCCGCTAGGCAGCCTGGTGAAGACCGGCAGCCCAGAGCTGGAGCTCTACGCCGTCGTCTGCCACGCCGCCACCACCAGCCTGGAGCCGGGGCGCCGGCCCATCGCCCGCGGCAAGGATGAAGACAGCGAGGAGGCCATATACAGCGAAAGCCCGCAGCTTGCCCGGCTGCTCAAGAGCGAGTTCGACGCCCTGGTGGTCGGCCACAGGGCAGACGGCATAATCCATCACCACCTGCCGCCCAGGCCGGCCCGTATCCACGGCTTCGTCTACCAGTGCCCGCCGGATGAGGTGCAACAGTTCAGCCAGTCACTCGGCTTCCTTGATATTATGTTAAATACCAGCCTGCCGCTACCCGGGGACGAGCTCATCGCCGCCTGCCTGAGCCAGATGAGCCAGGCGCACCAGGACCGGCAGGCCTTCCTAGTATCCGCCGGCAAGTATCTGGCCGGCCAGCTTGGTGGCGATTTCACCCGCCTGAAGGCCGTTCTGGAAAGGATGAGAAGATGAACGAGGCAAGCAACGAGCAAAGACTGGGCATTGTTGTCTCCGGCTCACTGGACAAGGGATTAGAGGTCAGGCTGGACAGCCAAACCTCAATCGAAGACATGGCCGTCGGCCGCCACGTCACCATCGAGGGCGCCAAGCAGCGTTTTCTGGGCATGATAACCGATGTCAGCCTGGGTGTAACCGACCAGAGACTGATCTCAAACCCGCCGGATGTCACCGACCCCTTCATCACCGAGGTGCTCGCCGGAACCAGCACCTACGGCACACTTCACGTCTCTCCCCAGCTAACCATCAGCGGCGACGTCGCCAGCGCCACTCCGGAGCCGAAGCCGGTAAAGACGATACCGGGGCACTTCTCAACGGTAAGACTGGCATCGGACAGGGACATGGAGCTCGTCTTCGGCAAGGAAGACAAGCAGAGGTTCTGGATTGGCAACCCGCTGGACATGGAAACCAAGCTGTGCCTCAACCTGCCGGAGATGGTCAAGCGCTCCAACGGCATCTTCGGCAAGAGCGGCACCGGCAAGACCTTCCTTACCAGGATGCTGCTCATCGGTATGCTGCAGAAGGGCGCCTGCGTCAATTTGGTGTTCGATATGCACAGCGAGTATGGATGGCAGGGAAGCAACGAAAAAGGCCCGCCGGTCAAAGCATTAAAGCAGCTCTTCCAGTCCAGAGTGGCCCTGTTCACCCTCGACGAAAAGAGCGCCCGGTATCAAAAAGCCCGGCCGGATTTTGCCGTCAGGGTCGGCTATGACGAAATAGAGCCGCAGGATATGGCACTGCTTCGCCAGACACTGAACCTCACCGAGCAGGCCATCGAGGCCGTCTATCTGCTGAGACGAAAACTGGGCAAAAGCTGGCTGGAAAAGCTACTTAGGGACGAGGACCCGGAGGAAATGAGCCAGTTCTTCAAGGACAACAGCATCCACGAAAGCACCGTGCAAAACCTGAGGCGCGGGCTCAACATCATCCGGCGGCTGCCCTTCATTGAACCCCGCGTCGAAGTCCCGGCCTTCAGCGCAATTCTTGGCTATCTGGACCGGGGTATAAATGTGGTGCTTGAGTTCGGCCGCTACAAGGATATCACCGCCTACATTCTGGTGGCCAACCTGCTCAGCCGCCGCATCTATGCTCACTACCAGGAAAAGACGGAAAGGGCGATGTCCGGAGACGGCACACCGCCCATACCGCTGGTCATCACCATAGAGGAAGCGCACAAATTCCTATCACCAGAGGTAGCGCCCCAGACCATATTCGGCACCATCGCCCGCGAAATGCGCAAGTACAACGCCACCCTGCTGGTTATAGACCAGCGCCCCAGCAGCATTGACAGCGAGGTTATGTCCCAGCTGGGGACCAAGATAACCTGCCTGCTGGACAATGAGCGTGATGTCGACAGCGTGTTAAGCGGCACACCCGGCAAAGGGGCGTTAAAATCGGTGCTGGCCAGGCTGGGCGCCAAGCAGCAGGCGCTTATATTCGGCCATGCCGTGCCCATGCCGGTGGCCTTCGAGCCCCGCGAATACGGCAGCGCCGCATCTTACAAGTCTTTTTTCGAAAATGAAACCGGCCCCGAAGCAACGGAGCAAGACATAGAACAACTGTGGCAATAGGCTTACCTCAGGAGCCGCTGTAAATGGCAGGGAAAAAGATCGGCCTGGCGTTAGGGAGCGGAGCCGCCAAAGGGCTGGCCCATATAAAAAGGCTGCTGGCTGCCTGAACACCCGTAGGGCTGAGGGCGGCTTGCCACAAGTCCATCATTGCTAACCGGGCCAAAGCATTGCTATAATAACCGGGAGGGGCTGTAGCTCAATTGGGAGAGCGCCTCCCTTGCACGGAGGAGGTCAGGAGTTCGAATCTCCTCAGCTCCACCAAGTTTGATAAAAGGCAGAACTGATTCCTGCCTTTTTTTGTTGTTGGGCGGGATCGGTAATCTATATTCGATCGTTGCTTTACCGCCATCAATGGTTATCCTCCTAATGAACGAGCGCAGGAAAGCTTTGCGATCGCTGCTGCTGGCTTCAGCCAATAGAATTTTCAGATCTTCAATATACGCTTTGATAACCTTAAAATTAACCTGTTGTACTTCGTTCAAAACGGTGTCGGCCTCCGCATGAATACGGGCTTGACTTAGCTTGTCTTGACGCTCCTTGAGTTCCTTAATCCGGGGCGCTAGATGTTTGGTGGATAGCATCCCCGTCTCAAGAGACTCGTAGAGCCTTAATAATCGTGATCTAACATCGCCAAGTTCAATA
>DAOWDO010000041.1 GCA_030638985.1 Dehalococcoidia bacterium
CCCTGGTAGCGGCAGTCAAGGCGGCTGATTTGACGGAGCGATGTTTTCCGTGCCATACTGTGTAGTTTTGCTAAAAAGTAGCAGAGCAATCTTAAGATGAGAAAAAACCAGCCCTCTCTGGTATCGGCGATACTTCTTGCCGCCGGCGAGTCAAGGCGAATGGGCAGACCCAAGCTGCTTTTACCTTTTGGTGGTAGCACCGTTCTGGGGCAAACCATTGATAACCTTGTCTCCTCCCGGGTGGATGAGGTGGTTGTAGTGCTCGGGGCGAGGGAGCAAGAGGTCGGCCGTGCTGTCGCTGCTCGGCCGGTTAGAGCGGTCTCTAACCCGGACTATCGCCGCGGGATGAGCACTTCGTTGATATGCGGACTGAAGCAGGTCAGCCGCCGGGCCAGGTGGGTTATGGTCGCCCTCTCCGACCAGCCGCTGGTTGATACCGGGACCTATAACCAGCTGATCGAGGCTGCCATTGGCTCGGAGAAGGGTATCGTTGTTCCGGTGTACCGGGGCAAGAGAGGCAACCCCATTATTTTATCGGCCGCTTATCGTGGGGAGCTGATGTCGCTTGAGGGCGATGTCGGCGGCCGTGAGGTAATCAGGGGGCATCCTGATGATGTCCTTGAGGTTGCTGTTAGTTGCCAGGGTGTTGTTATCAACATCAATACCATGGCTGAATACCATGCCCGTTTCACATCAACCGGAAACAAGGGGGGATAAATATGCTCAAGAAGGTCAAGCTTAGCGAAGCTGTGGGGATGCCGCTGGGCCATGATGTAACCAAGGTAGTGCCCGGCCAGTTCAAGGGCCCTGCCTTTCGCCGTGGCCATATCGTCAGGCAGGAAGATATCCCCGAGCTGCTCAGCATGGGTAAAGAGCATATCTATATCATCGAGGAGGAAGATAACGAGCTGCACGAGGAGGAGGCGGCGCTGCGGCTAGCCAGGGCGGTAGCCGGCCCGGAAATGAAGCTCGGTGGCCCTAAAGAGGGCCGGATAAATATCGAGTCCGCCGTGCTGGGGCTGCTGCGGGTAAATAAGGACCTGCTCTATGAGGTCAACTCCGTTCCTGATGTTGTCCTGGCCACCCAGCACGATTATGCGCTGTGTCATCCCGGCACAGTGGTGGCCGGGACCAAGGTCATCCCGCTGTATGTCCCGGAAACCGGGGTAAAGGATGTCGAGGAGTTGTGCCGGCAGAAGGGCAGGGTGATAACGGTCATTCCCCTTAAGGCCAAGCAGGTGGGCGTGGTTATTACCGGAAGTGAGGTATTCAAGGGGAGAATCAAGGACAAATTCGGTGAGACCATGAGAAGAAAGGTTGAGCTGCTGGGTTCGGTGGTCAACCACCAGGCCATTGTTCCCGATGACGAGGGTTTGATTACCCGGGCTGTCCTGGATATGAGAGACAGGGGCTCAGAGGTAATCTTTGTCTGCGGCGGCCTGTCGGTCGACCCGGATGACGTCACCGTCGAGGCGGTGGCCAAGACTGGTGCCCGCATAGTATCCTACGGGGCGCCGGTCATGCCCGGGGCCATGTTCCTCTTCGCCATGCTGGGGGACATCCCCATACTTGGCGCGCCGGCGGCGGTCATTTTCCACGATGCTACCATTATTGATGTTATCCTGCCCCGGGTCCTGGCTGACCAGCCGGTTGGCCGGGATGATATCATCGCCCTGGGTCACGGTGGGCTGTGCCTCGACTGCGATGGCTGTGCTTACCCCATCTGTCCCTTCAGCAAGTAAGCCGGCGTCTTTAAAATATGTAAATTGAAGGCAGGATGGCTTAAGAGGCCATCCTGCCTTCTCCTGTTGCCGGTTATGGTTTAGCCTCTGTCTAAAGAATAGACGGGACGGAGTCCGAGGCGTCAATCAGCTCTTTGAGTTCCGCCTCGATTTCTTCCTGTCTCCTCTTTTTCTCCTTGAGTGCCGCCGACAGTTTCTGGTAGTACTCCTTGACCCTCTCGACGCGTTTTAGCTGGGACAGGATGACGGTAATCTTGAGTGCGCTGTCCCGGCGGGGATAGTCCCCGTATCTGATTACGGCACCGGGTGCCAGTTCGATCAGGTAGTCTGACAGTTCCTTGACCAGATCCATGTTCATTTCGGTGGTAGGTGCCGACAGCAGGTACAGGGCGCTGCAGGCGTCCTTGGGGTTACAATTGAGGGACAGGTTACTGATGGCCTGGTCCATGGCCTGTATCCCCCTATGGGTCTCGGTGCTTTTCTTTCGGAAGTTGCGGTTTCGCTCGAAGGGCAGCCGGATGATGGGCAGCGGCGACTTGCCCCAGCCCAGCACCGTCCACCCACGCAGAGTCTGGCCGATGTCGCCGGCATCAAGCAGGCGGGAGCCTATATTCTTGGCCCGGTGTTCTTCGCCGGCGCAGAGCAGGTCGTAAAAGGGCTCGGCGATCAGCCGGTTGATGGCCGTCATGTTGCTTGCCAGTGATGAGTCCTTGTGGACATATCTCTGATTGTCCGCTAAAAAGACGGCATCGGCCACCGAGTAGGCCGCCTTGAGGCAGGTGGCGGTGTTGTGGACCGTTCTGGCCTCGGTTTTCTCCTCGTGTTCGAAGGGCAGTGCCATCAGAGCATAGACCGGTTTGTCCTTGTAGCGCGCCTTGATTGCCTGTGCCATGACCGGCATGGAACCGGAACCGGTGCCACCGGCGGCGCCGGCGATGAGCAGAAAAGCGTCCGCCTCGTAGAACCGTTTCGCCGAACCGACGGCTTCAATAACCTTGTCGCTGTCCTGCCTGGCTACTTCGGCACCCATCTCGTTTATCTTGCCGACGCCGTGGCCGCCCGTCTTGCGGTTGCCGATAAGGATTCGGTGTCGGAAGTCTGACTTTATGCTGGATAGGCTGCTCAAATCGGCGACATCGGTGTTGACGGCAAAGGCACCGGGGACAATCTCTATACGTCGGTGAAGGCGTGCCCGGGCGTTCAGCCGGCTGAATTCATCGGCGATTCGGCTGCCACACTGTCCAAAACCTACCACAATCAGTTTCATATATAACCTCCATAAAAGCTTTCGCTCTACCTTATATAAGTTTGGTTCTTATCCTGGTTGTTAATGAATGAAGCCATCACCTCCGTTTCTCTGGCTACCTGGCGGTGGCTGGCGACAAGCCAGGGTGGTTTCTATCCTATTTGGGACAGGGCCGGATGTAAATAGCGATATGGTAATGCCGAGCTTGGTACTATCAGCCTTGGACCGGAAAAAGGGCATTTGGGGGCAAGCCTTTTACGTGCCAGGTATGATATTATTATCCCGGAGGCATAGATTACCGTGATAGTCGAGATGAGGAGTGGTACCACCCCCGAGGAGATAGACGGCATAAAGCAGCGGGCCAAATCGCTGGGATTCAGCGTCCAGCTTAACCTGGGCACCGATAAGGTGGTGGTGGCCATACTGGGCGGCAACACCGGTCAGGTTCCCACTGATGTCTTTGCCGTCCTCCCCGGGGTGGACAGCGTCACCCGGATTATGAAACCCTATAAGCTTGCCTCGCGGACATTTAAGAAGGAGGACAGTGTAGTCTCCATAGGTGGCGGCGTCAGTATTGGGGGCAAGCGCATCGTGGTCATGGCCGGCCCCTGTGCCGTGGAGAGTGAACAACAGCTTTTAACCACCGCCGAGGCGGTCAAGCAGTCCGGGGCTTCGGTATTGCGCGGCGGCGCCTTCAAGCCGCGCACGTCGCCGTTCAGCTTTCAGGGGATGGAAAGGGCTGGCCTTAAATTACTGGCCCGGGCCAGGGAGAAGCTGGGTATGCCGGTGATTACCGAGGTGGTGGACTCCCACGATGTCGGCCTGGTATCGAAACACGCCGATATCCTTCAGGTTGGTTCCCGGAACATGCAGAACTTTACTCTGCTGACCCGGGTGGGCAAGAGCCGGTGCCCCGTTCTCTTAAAACGCGGCTTTTCCTGCACCGTAACCGAGTGGCTGACCGCCGCCGATTACCTGCTGGCCGAAGGCAACAGCCAGGTTATTTTATGCGAGCGGGGGATCAGGACATTTGAGGACAGTGCTCGCTTTTCCCTGGATATCTCATCAATTCCGGTAGTCAAGAAGTCCAGCCACCTGCCGATTGTTGTTGATCCCAGCCATGCCGCCGGTCACCAGTCATTGGTGCCGGCAATGGCTAAAGCTGCGGTGGCGGCTGGTGCTGATGGCCTTCTAATTGAGGTTCACCTCAATCCAGAGGAGGCCCTGGTGGACGGTGCTCAGTCCCTGACCATAGCCGGTTTCGCCAGATTAATGGAGGAGCTGGCACCAATCGCCCAAGCGGTGGGCAGATTTATATAGTCGGGATAGCGCCGATTCCGGCTGGCGGGGAAGAGACCTTACATCGGAGGGTAGCATGGCAAAGCTAGACTACAAGCGCCAGCATAAAAACTGATGTCTAACCTGAATGAACTTTTTTCCTGGGTCGATAGTAATGGTAATCAGTACCATCAAGCCATTTACTGCATCATAAAAATGTATTACGGTGTATTTAAAGTACACATCTAAAGTATACATTCATGCCAGTAAAGCTAAGTGGTCAGAACTATTACCGAACATCTGAAGTTTGTCGCATTCTCGGTATCAGCAGGAATACCCTATTCCGCTGGCTGAAAGAGGGCACTTTTCAAGAAGCAAGTTATCGAGATTGGCGAGGTTGGAGATTGTTTTCCCAGGGCCAGGTTTACACGATGAAAATGAATACCAATAAAGTAATTAGAACATTCCATAAATGACATATTATGCCAGTTTACGTTATTAAAATGAGAACGCTTGCGTATTTATACCGGTGTTCATGCGTTGATAATTGAATTAGTGAAAGGATTACGCTAAATGAAAACTCAGTTGGCCAATAAACGAGTAAAAGCTAGAAACAACGGTGCGTTAAAAATAGAAGAACTGCTGAAACTTGTAATTGAGAAAGGCGCCTCAGATTTGCATCTGACTGTCCCCAGTTCGCCGATTTTACGAGTAGATGGAGCACTTATACCTCTAGTAGACATCCATCCACTATCCCCGGATGACGTCGAAGCCATCTTTAACCAGGTCGCATCTCCAGAGCAAAAGGAAACATTTAAACGTGAGCATGAATTAGATATCGCCTTTAGTATTGCTGGAGTAGGCCGTTTCCGTGTCAATGCAATGAAGCAGAGGGGTAGTACTAGCCTGGCTTTTAGACTTGTACCATATGATATACCGACAATAGACGAATTGGGCCTTCCTCCCATTTGCAAAGAGCTCATTCTCAAGCCGAGAGGGCTTATCCTGGTAACCGGCCCCTCCGGCAGTGGTAAGTCGACTACTCTAGCGGCTATGGTCAATTATCTAAACGAAAATTGTCAGCGAAATATTATCACCGTTGAGGACCCGATTGAGTTTTTATTCAGCAACA
>DAOWDO010000069.1 GCA_030638985.1 Dehalococcoidia bacterium
GGAACGGAGGGTGTAGAATGATGTCCTCCACACGGCAACACCGGCGAAAAGGGAGGGTTTCATGAAACATCTAGTGATTGTCACACGGTGAGGGTGTGCCTGCTTCAGTGTCAGTGATGGCGAAATAAAGCAATATATTGAAGATAATGAATTGCCGGACAACCAGGCGGTCAGGGACCTGGTGGAGACGCAGTTACTGGTACCGAAGTTAACCCAGGAATACTTTGAGCCACAGGTGCCGGCAGAAACCGAGCAGCGGCATGTAATGGCCATTTTCCTGGAGAGCCAGGCACAGGCGCAGGAGATAATGGCCCGGCTTGAGGGCGGTGAGGATTTTGCCCAGCTTGCAGGGGAGCTTTCTCTTGACACGCTGACCAAGGAAGGGGAAGGCGACCTCGGCTGGAGGCCGGAAGGTGTTCTGGACAGGTTGCTCAATACTGGTGTGCTTGATGAATCTGTCTTCAGCCAGCCGGTGGGGACGCTCGGCCAGCCGATACATGATGAGGATAAAACCAAGAGCCTGGGCTACTGGCTGATTCAGGTTATAGAAAAGAAAGAGGATGTAGCGGAAGCCCACGTCAAGGCGATGTTGCTCGGCAGTGAAGAGGTGGCGCAGGATATAATAGCCCGGCTTGAAGCTGGCGAAGACTTTGGTGAGTTGGCCGTGGAGTTTTCCCTGTTGAATGATACCGAGAACAATCTGGGCGATTTGGGCTGGGTAGCTGAGGGAGGCCTGAGCCCGGCTGCCGAAGAGTTCATCTTTGGTGACAGTGAGCTTAATGCCTTAAGCCAGCCGATTCGAGACGAAGAACAGACCACCAGTGGCGGCTACTGGCTTGTTAAAATTCTGGACGGTGATGTCCGGGAGGTGTCCGATGAGGACCGGGACCTGCTGGTGGCCGGGGCTTTGGCAGAGTGGCGGTCAATGGTTCTGGATGACCCGGAAAATGAAGTGGTCGACTATCTCGATGAAGAGCTCAGAGACTTTGCTATCCGGAAGGCAGTCGGCTAAAATTAACCGGGGGTTCCAGCTATGGCAGAAAGAAGCATTGGTGTTGGTTTGATTGGGCTGGGGGTGGTTGGCGGACAGGTAGCCAGGGTGCTGCTTGGTAAGTCAGAAATCCTGGCGGAGCAGGCTGGCTGTCCGGTTGTGCTGCGCAGGGTAAAGGTACTGGATGTTGACCTGTCCCGACCGCAGGCACAGGAAATGTCCTCCCAGCTTTTAACCACCGACGACGATGAGTTCTTCACCACCGCCGGCATTGATATTATCGTCGAGGCCATCGGCGGAGAGGAGCCGGCGCGGCGGTATCTGGAGAGGGCGCTCAGAGCAGGTAAACACGTGGTTACCGCCAACAAGGAGGTTATCGCCAAATATGGAACGGAACTGATAACCCTGGCCCAGAGGCAGCAGGTCAGCCTTAACTATGAGGCTGCTGTAGGCGGCGGTATCCCGTTAATCGCCCCCTTCCAGCGCGACCTGGTGGCTAACGATATCAAGGGTATATACGCCATCATAAACGGGACGACCAACTATATCCTGACCCGGATGTCGCGGGAGGGCACCGATTTCGCCGCTGCTCTAGCTCAAGCACAGGAGTTGGGCTATGCCGAAGCTGACCCCGGTAATGATATAGATGGTATCGATGCCGCCTATAAACTGGCGATTCTGGCTTCTCTGGCCTTCCAGATCCAGGTCAGGCCTGATGAGATCTTTTGTGAGGGAATCTCCCGGCTTTCCAGTTGTGATTTCCGCTATGCCAGAGAGCTGGGCTTTGCCATCAAGCTGCTGGCCATTGCCAAGCAGAGCAATAACTCCATCGAGGTGCGGGTGCACCCGGTTTTTATACCGGAGGATTACTTTCTGGCCAAGGTGGACGGCGTCTATAATGCCGTTCTGGTTGAGGGTGACCTGTGCGGCCAGGTTATCTTCCTCGGTGAGGGGGCTGGTGCCCTGCCCACCGCAAGCGCCGTCGTTGCTGATGTTATCCGCGCCGCCCGGGATATTGTTTATGGTGTGGGTAGCCAGACCGTGTGGGAGGTGCAGCCGGGCAGGTCCATCAAGCCGATGCCAGATATTATAACCCGCTACTACATCAGGATGAATATCGCCGACCGCGCCGGAGTGCTGGCCCAAATTGCCGGAGTTCTAGGTGAAGGCGATATCAGCATTTCATCAGCTATCCAGAAAGAGGCCGATGAAGTGACCAGGACGGCTGAGATTGTTATCATGACTCACCCGGCACAGGAAAAGGCAATGCAGCACGCCATGGAGGAACTCGGCCATCTTGAGGCGGTCAGAGAGATAAACAACTTTATCCGGGTTGAGGTCTAAACCACCATGACTAAGTCCGGGGTTCTGCTTAGATACAAGGATTTTCTGCCACTAACCTCAGAAACACCCGTATTTACTATCGGGGAGGGAGATACCCCTCTGGTAAGGTCGCACCGGCTGGAGAAGGAAATCGGCTGCGGGCGGCTCTACTTCAAGCTTGAGGGGTCTAATCCCACCGGCTCCTTCAAAGACCGGGGGATGGTTGTCGCCATTGTCAAAGCCCTGGAGGCCGGCAGCAAGGCGGTTATCTGTGCCTCTACCGGCAATACCAGCGCCTCGGCGGCAGCCTTTGCCGCCGCTACCGGTTTGAGTGCTGTCATCGTCATTCCCGGCGGTAAAATCGCCCGTGGCAAGCTGGCGCAGGCTATTGCCCACGGGGCTAAAATAATTGCCATTGATGGCAACTTCGACCAGGCGCTGGATATCGTCCGCCAGTTGACCCGGAAGCACCCGGTTACGCTGGTGAATTCAGTTAACCCGAACCGCATCGAGGGCCAGAAAACGGCCGCCTTTGAGATCGTTGACGATTTGGGCGATGCACCGGACTATCTGTTTGTCCCGGTGGGCAATGCCGGTAACATCACCGCCTACTGGAAGGGCTTTGTCGAATACCACCGGGCCGGTCGGGCTACAAAAAAGCCGAAGATGATTGGTTTTCAGGCTGAAGGGGCGGCGCCTATCGTTCGCGGGTGTGTAGTTGACAGGCCGGAGACAATCGCTACCGCTATCCGAATCGGCAACCCGGCTAGCTGGCAGAAGGCGGTGGCCGCCCGTGATGAGTCGGGTGGGGTTATCGATATGGTCAGTGATAATGAGATTATGGCTGCCTATCATATTTTGGCAAACAAAGAAGGCATATTTGGTGAGCCGGCTTCGGCTGCTTCCCTGGCTGGATTGCTGAAGTTCCGGCGACAGGGGCTGGACTTTTCCGGAAAAAGCATAGTCTGCATTGTAACCGGCAGCGGGCTCAAGGATGCTGATGCTGCCCTCACTGTGGCTGAGCCGTTTATCGAGCTCCCGGCTGACCTGGCCCCGGTGGAGAAGGCTTTGGGCTGGGGCTAGATGTTTCAAAAGCCGGGTTAAAGGAGGTAAGAATGGACAAGGTAAGTGAGGACATCGGTAAATTCTATCATCACTATCCCCGGGTGGCGGTGGTGGTCACCGCCCGTTTTAATGGCCGGGATAATGCCATGGCCGTAGCCTGGCATACGCCGCTTTCCTCTAAGCCACCGCTTTATGGAGTGGCTATCTCCCCAAAGCGTTTCACCTACGAGCTGGCTGCCGACAGCCGTGAGTTCGCCGTCAATTTCCTGCCGGCTTGCCGGGTTGACCTGGTGGCGGCCACCGGTGGCAGCAAGGGGCGGGAAATGGATAAGTTTTCGGCGTTTAAGATAGCGCGCCAGGATTCAGTGAAGGCGGCAGTGCCGATTCTAAAAGATGCTTATGCCGCCTATGAGTGCGTAATGGTCGACGACAGGCTGTATGGTGACCACAGGCTGCTGGTTGGGGAGATCGTGGCTGTCCACTATCTTGAAGAAGTTATTATGGCGGATGGTACTCTCGATTTGGGCAAGGTCGGCCCGGTGCTGTATCTGGGCAACGAGCAGTACCTGGATGTAGAGGAATGCCGGCTGAGGACAGTTGACCGTGAGTTCTGTGTTGGCCGTCTCAAGATTGATCATTGACCAACAGAAGGAGGCGGGTGTGTTTGATGAAGCCAAAATAAGAGAAGCGGCCAAGTCCATTATCGAGGCTATTGGCGAGGACCCCAAGCGGGAAGGCATGGCCGATACCCCGAGGCGCTTTGCCGAAATGTATGCCGAGCTTTTTATGGGGTTGGGCAAGGACCCCGGGGATGAGCTCAGTGTTGGCTATGAGCTGGGGCATCGGGAGATGGTAATCCTCAAGGATATCCCCTTCTATTCTATGTGTGAGCACCATTTTCTGCCCTTCTTTGGTGTCGTCCACATCGGCTATATCCCGAATGCAGAGGGGAGGGTGGTCGGCATCAGCAAGCTGGCCCATGTGGTGGAAATCATTGCCAAGCGCCCTCAAATACAGGAGAGGATGGCCACCGAGATTGCCGATGCCATCGCCGGAGGACTCAAGTGCCAGGGAGTGGGCGTGGTTATTCAGGCAGAGCACCTGTGTATGGTAATGCGTGGCATTAAGAAACCGGGGGCCAGTGTCATTACATCGGCCCTCAGGGGCAGCTTCCGCCGCCATGCAGCCAGCCGGGCTGAGTTTATGTCGCTGATACTGGGCAGGTAATCTATTCCCCCATCACCTGCACCACCACCCGGCGGGAGCGGGGGCGGTTGTCAAAATCCACCAGCACTACCTGTTGCCAGGTGCCCAGAACCAGCCTCTTGTTGCTTACCGGGATTACCAGCGAAGCGCCAAGAAGTGAAGCCCGAACGTGTGAGTGGCCGTTGCCGTCTCCCCAGGCACGGTCGTGGGCATAGGTGGTGTTCTGCGGTATCAGGCGCTGCCACATCTCCTTGAAATCAGCAACCAGGCCGGGCTCAAACTCGATGGTGGTTACCCCGGCGGTGGAGCCGGCAACGAACAGGGTTACCATGCCGTTGCTGACTCTAGACTTGGCCAGCTGCTCCTCCACCTGAGGCGTGATGTCGATAATGTCGCCATTGCCTCTGGTGCTGAGGCTGATTGATTCGGTCACTACCATAAAGCACCTCCCGTGGCATGCATCTAAATATCCACGAACTCATCCCAGAGAATATCATCAATGTTGAATACCGGGCCGTCCTGGCATACCTGCTTCAACCCTTGTTTTGTCTTAACCGTGCACCCGTAGCATAGTCCAAGGCCGCAGGCCATCCTTGTCTCAAGTGATACCTGGACCTCTTTTCGGCGGAACAGCCTGCGGTTCTGGCTGGCAATTGTCCGGTACAGGGCGCTGGGGCCGCAGGCAAATACCTGGCTGGCCCAGTCCAGGTATTTTGGCAGCAGGTCTGTTATTATTCCCTTGCTGCCGGCAGTGCCGTCGTCGGTGGCGGTAAAGCACC
>DAOWDO010000048.1 GCA_030638985.1 Dehalococcoidia bacterium
CTGGGGTAGCAATCGGTACCGTAGGCAGTGGCCGTAAGCCTAACATCCTTGCCCAATACCAGGTCTTCAATCACGTGGCCGCCGCCGTAGTCAAACTCTCCCGGATAAGACCTGTTTCGCGGGTCCTCGTCAGGAATAGCGGTGGCACCAATGAAGATGTCCAAGGCGGCCAGCCCCGCGTAGACGGGGACATCGTTAAGATAGACCCGGCCACCACCGAGTTTTACCCTCGGCTTGGAGTGACCGATGTTGAAATAGGCGCCCGAGGAACACATGGGGCCGAAGGTCCCGGTGGTGACTACATCCACTTCCCGGGCGGCCTCGGCGATGCCCTTTTTCCTAACAATATCGATTATCTCTTCGGCGGTTACCACCACCGCCTGCCCTTTTTTGATTTTTTGATTGATTTCAGCGATTGTTTTCGCCATTTATTCTACTCCTAAAATATTAATCTACTTAACAGCTAAAGCCCGGCAGGGCAGGGCATTATCCATAGCATCATCATCATCACCTGCCCGTTCTTCATGACTGTTCTGATATGCAATTCATGGCGAGAGCCGATTACGCAATGGCTGTGATGCAAATTGTTAGCTAAATTATTATCCATTGGTTTAAATCCCGGCCCCTTGACTAAATACTTTCTCCAGTTCCCTGCGCTGCTTGGCCAGCTCCTCTTCGTAGAGTGGTATATCATGTGAGCTCTCAACAGCGCCAAGACGCTGTCCCAGCATTTCCTGTTTTTTGAGAATGAGCCTTATCGCTCGGGCAACCGGGTCAGGTAATTTGCCGTGTTCCAGGTCCACAGCCTGTCCCCGGTGATCCTCGACAACTCTGCCGGGAATTCCTACCACTGTGGCCCCCGGCGGCACTGATTTAATTACTACCGAGCCAGCCCCGACCCTGGCACTGTCGCCAATGGTGATGTCGCCCAGGGCAACCGCCCTGGCTCCAATAACGACGTTATTGCCAATAGTAGGGTGGCGCTTCTTCTTGTCAAGGCTGGTTCCGCCAAGAACTACTCCCTGATATAATAGCACGTCATCGCCTACCTCTGCAGTCTCGCCGATAACCACTCCGGCTCCATGGTCGATGAAGAATCTTCTGCCGATGGTGGCGCCGGGATGAATTTCGATTTGGGTTAAAAAACGACTGGTATGCGAAACAAAGCGGGCCAGGAGCTTGAGCCGGTGACGCCATAGATAATTGGCCAGGCGATGAAGCCAACGGGCGTGCAGCCCGGGGTAGAAAAGAATAACCTCGGCCAAACTTCTGGCCGCCGGGTCTTTTGCAAAAACGGTTTGCGTATCTTCTTTCAGAGTGTTAAACAAGGCGGTATCCCCTATTTTTTACATCCTTGGTGATGCCTGATACAGTTCCTCGAAGAGCCAGGTGGACAGGTATCGCTCACCGGTGTCCGGCAGCACAACCACTACCAGTTTTCCTTCGTTCTCCGGTCTTTTGGCAACTTCCACTGCCGCCCAGGCGGCAGCCCCGGAAGATATACCGGCTAAAATGCCCTCCTCCTTAGCCAGTCTTCTGGCCATCTGTCCGGCATCTTCGTTGGTAACCTTTATAATCTCATCAACCAGGTCCATCCTCAAGACATCCGGGACAAAGCCAGCCCCGATACCCTGAATCTTGTGAGGACCCGGCTTCCCCCCGGAAAGCACCGGCGAATCAAGCGGTTCGACGGCAATTGCCTTGAAATGCGGGTTTCTTTGCTTGATCACTTCAGCCACACCGGTAATGGTACCTCCGGTTCCCACGCCCGAAACCAGGATATCCACCTTGCCATCGGTGTCCCTCCAGATTTCCTCGGCGGTTGTCAGCCGGTGTATCTCCGGGTTGGCCGCGTTTTTAAACTGTTGCGGCATAAAGTAATTCTGGTTTTCCGCAGCGAGCTGCTCTGCTTTATTTATCGCCCCTTTCATCCCCTCTTTTCCGGGAGTTAATACCAGTTCGGCACCCAGAATGGATAGAAGCTGCCTTCTTTCCATTGACATCGTGTCCGGCATGGTGAGGATCAGCCGGTAACCCCTGGCGGCACAGACGAAGCCGAGGGAGATGCCGGTATTGCCGCTGGTGGGTTCAACAATGACGGTGTCCTTATTGATGAGACCTTTCTCCTCGGCATCTACGATCATTGCCACGCCTATCCTGTCCTTGACATTGCCAAGGGGATTAAACGACTCCAGTTTGGCTACTACATCTGCTTTCAAGCCGCCGGTTACCCGGTTCAGTCGAACCAGGGGAGTATTACCGATGAGCTCGGTAGAGTCCCGGGCAATGCCCCTGGTAAGTTTGGGGATCTCGATGGTCTTGTAGCGGAGTTTGGTGATTTCCTGAGCTTTATCAGTCATAACCTGCCTCAATTATTTAGTGTAACCATTATTCCCGCCCGCCGTACTAAATGAAGTACATCGGTTGTTTGGCCTCTTCCTTCTGCTTGTGACGCTCTACCAAATCCTTCAAGGTTAGAGATTCCAGGACATTATCTGTCGCCTTCTGAATTTCGCCCCAGATATCTCGGGTTACACAGGAGCCGGAGCGATCGCAGAACTTAGGGTCATCGATACAGGCGATAGGAGCTGTTGAGCCCTCAAGTTGCTGGATGATATCACTGAGTTTTATCTCCTCTAAAGGCCTGGCCAGCGAGACGCCGCCCTTGGGACCGCGAGTGGTGCGCACTATACCACCGGCAACAAGGGGGGCAACCAAGTGCTCCAGATACCACAGCGAGAGCTTTTCCCTCCTGGCGATATCCCTCAACTGAACCGGTTCCCCGCGGGAATGGAGGGCCACATCAAGGAGTAACCTTGTTCCGTATTCCCCTTTAGTAGATAGTTTCATTTGAAAACTCTTTCTTGACTATTTCGGTCAACTTAGTCTATAATATCACCGAACATTGACCTTGTCAATACCCTTTGCTACTATTGCTTAACGATTATTAGGAGGCATTCGCGCTATGGCCGATATCTATGAAGAGATGGTCCGCATCAGAAGGGAGGGCGATAAGGCTGCCCTGGCCACTGTAGTCAAGGTTAAGGGTTCGACTCCCCGGTCTGTAGGCTCCAAGATGCTTGTCCGCAGTGATGGCTCAATCCTGGGCACTATCGGAGGCGGGTGCCTGGAAGCCGAAGTATGGGAGGCGGCAATGAAGGTCATCCAGGAGGAAGCCCCCAAAGTCCTGGACTTTGATCTCACCGGAAAAAATGAGACCCCAGAAGGCCTGATCTGCGGCGGCACCATGCAGGTGCTGGTAGAGCCCATAATATCTCAGCCCACGCTATACATTTTTGGGGCTGGTCACATCGGGTTTGCCGTCTCAAAGATTGCCAAGATGACGGGTTTCAGGGTTGCCGTCATTGATGACCGCCCGGCATACGCCAATGCCGACAGGTTCCCCGATGCTGACGAATTCCATGTTGAAGACCCGGCACTGGTGGTGCCCGAACTGAATATCAACGGTAACTCCTATCTGATGATTGCCTGTCGTGGCCACCTTGAGGACCAGAGAGTGCTGACGGAGGCCATCAAAACGTCGGCGGCTTATGTTGGAATGTTGGGCAGCAGAAAGAAGGTTAAGACGGTCTTTGCCAACCTTAAGGCAGAGGGGATCTCAGGAGAGGCGCTGACTTCAATACACGTACCCATTGGCTTACCCATTGCCACCGAGACCCCGGAGGAAATCGCGGTCAGCATTATGGCCGAGATAATAGATGTTCGAAGACAAAAATCAAAGAAACTGTCCAAGGTGTCCTGACGGCCTCAAGACAAGCTCAAGCTCCAGCCTCCTTCAGTAAATCCAGCCGCGCTTTAAGAGCCTGGGCGCTATAATACACCGAGCACGGAAGGAGGCAAAGCAACGTGGGTAAAATGATATATCTTGACTATAACGCTACAACCCCTGTTGACCCCCGCGTCAGGCGGGCTATGCTCCCCTATCTGATGGAGCATTTTGGCAATCCCAGTTCCGGTTACGTCTACGGGAAGCGCGCCCGGGAAGCAGTGGAACAGGCCAGAGAGCAAGTGGCGGCTCTCATCGGTGCTGAAGCCGGTGAGATTGTTTTTACCAGCGGGGGCAGCGAGAGCGACAACCATGCCATAACCGGCGCTGCGCTGGCGAGCAAGAAGGGGAAGCACATCATCACCTCGCGCATTGAGCACCCGGCGGTAATCAACACCTGCCGCTATCTTGAGCAGAGGCTCGGCTTTAGCGTTACCTATCTACCTGTTGATGAATATGGGTTGCTTTCGCCGAAGGGCGTGCTGGATGCCATAACCGGTGATACCGTTCTCATTTCGGTAATGCACGCCAACAACGAGGTCGGGACAATCGAACCCGTCGAGGAAATCGGCCGGATTGCCAGGGACCGTAGCATCCTCTTTCACACCGATGCCGCTCAGTCCTGCGGCAAGATAGCGGTTGATGTCAACGAGCTTAATGTAGACCTGCTGACCATAGCTGGCCATAAGCTGTACGCCCCTAAGGGCATCGGTGCGCTTTATATCCGTTCCGGGACTCCCATAGACCCCATAATCCACGGCAGCAAGCAGGAGAACGGGCGAAGGGCGGGGACGGAGAACGTGGCCTACATTGTGGCTCTGGGTGCCGCCTGCAAACTTGCCCAAGAGACCCTGTATGAGTATGAGAGGCGGACGGGACGACTGAGGGACAGGCTTCAGAGTAACATCGAGCAGGGCCTGGGGAAAGAGATGGTCCGGCTTAACGGGCACCCCCGGCGAAGGCTTCCCAACACACTTAACATCAGCATCCGGGGTATAGTTGGCGAGGAGC
>DAOWDO010000007.1 GCA_030638985.1 Dehalococcoidia bacterium
CCTTGGAGGCTGCCACCAGCGCCGGGGACATTACCGTTTCCGGTACGGTACTGCGCGGTGAGACGCATGTCGTCCAGGTTGACAACTACTGGATTGATATTGTGCCTACCGGTGGCTATTTCCTCTTCAGTGACCACCGGGACCGCCCGGGGCTCATCGGCGCGGTGGGCGAGATAACCGGTGATGCTGATATCAACATCAGCTACATGCACCTGAGCCGTCTCAAGCCACGGGGTCAGGCCTTGATGATACTGGCCCTGGATGAGGCTCTGGATGAGGAGCACAGGCAGCAGATACTGGCTCTACCCGATGTCCAAACTGCCAAGCTGGTTAAGATTTAGCTGATTATTCCAGGGGTTCCGCCCGGTGAAATCTTGAGTTATTAGACATGAAAATCGGCGTTCTAGCCCTTCAGGGTGATTTCATAGAGCATGTCCGCTTTCTAGAGAAGCTGGGTGCCCGGGTAGTCACCATCCGCAAGCCTGATGAACTTGCCGGCCTCGACGGCCTGGTAATCCCCGGGGGTGAAAGCACAACCATGGTTAGGCTGATGTATAGCTATGGGCTATTTCAGCCACTAAAGGCACTAATCCGGTCGGGGCTGCCTGTTATGGGCACCTGCGCCGGCATGATATTGCTGGCCAGAAAGGTGTCCAACCCGGATATGGAGACCCTGGCGGTCATAGATGTAGCAGTGAAGCGTAACGCCCTTGGCCGTCAGGTGGACAGTTTTGAAGCCGAGCTTGATGTGCCTTCTCTGGGGGAGAAACCCTTTCCGGCGGTATTCATCCGGGCTCCGGTTATTGAGGACGCTGGTTCACGGGTTGAAGTACTGGCCAGACTGCCAGACGGCAGCATCGTCGCCGCCAGGCAGGAAAACCTGCTGGCCCTGGCCTTCCATCCCGAGCTTGGTCATGACGTCCGGTTGCACCGCTACTTTCTGGAGATGGTCGCCAGCCACCTCCTGGTGGTGGCCAGGCAAGAGGCGGCTATCCCAGCCGATTAAAGACAAGCCCTGATGGCAGCTTGGGATAGAAGTAGGTTGATTTACGGGGCATGCGGTCGCCAGCGTCGGCGATGGCCTTGATTGTTTGCGCCTTAACCGGGCTGATTATAAAAGCCAGCTGAAACGCCCCGGTTAGCACCTGATTTACGGCATCCTGCCGGTTATAGTTATAGGAGATTTTTGCTTCATCCTCGCCGCTTAACCCCAGCAGTTCCTCCAGTATGATGTGGTCAACCAGGCTGACATCCAGCCTCTTGTAGAGCTCGGAGTGAAAATAGGGCATCATCTGGCTGGCGGCGGCGAGGTCATGTAACGTGAGAATCAAAAGATTGCGGTCGGCCAGACCGAAGAGAACCAGCCGTATGCTGCCGGCCTCATTCAGCAGTTCATCGACCCGTTGCCAGGCCCCGGGCACATCCAGCGATAGCTCTTGAATATCAAAAAAGGAAGCCAGTTTGTCTGCCAGGCCGGTCACTTTTGACGGCGGTAGCCCGCGAAGAAGGCGATGAGGCGGCAGTATAACCAGTCCCGGGTCGTTAAAGTCCACCAGGGTCATCATGACAAAGTTGAAGGACTCCTTGGGTGAAGCTGCCGGGGTTCTGGCCAGCTGCTGGCGCTGGTAGGTGAGAGCGCTCTCGTAGCGATGGTGCCCGTCGGCAATATACAGGGGCTTCCGGTTGAAGCTGCGGCATATCTCGTCCGCAATCCGCGGCTCGGTGATAGTCCAGACATGGTGCTTCTCTCCGCCATGTCCCGCAGTAATTATCGGTTTGCCTGATTCCATTTCAGCCAGCAAGGAATAGATCTGCCGCTCTCCGTCGTCGAACATGGCCAAAATAGAGCTTGTGTTGGCGCCGAGCGCCCAGAGAAGGTTGATCCGGTCATCCTTGGGCTCTGCCAGCGTGCCCTCGTGGGGACGGACGACATTCCGGTGCCATTCCTCCAGTTTGACTGTGACCGTCAGGCCTCGCCTCCACAGCTCCCTGCCCCGGTGGATAAAGCAGTGGTCGTGGATGTAGAGGGCTGGCGTATCGTCGGTAACCAGGACCCCCTGCCTGAGCCATTTATTCATAATTTCCGCCGAGCGTGTGTACCTGTTGTCCGTATCCGAATCCTGAGGCAGCTGCCGGTTATGCTCTATGTGGATAAAGTTATAAGGGCTGCTTTGGTAGAGCTCCTCCTCCATCTTTGGGGTGATTATGTCATAGGGCGGGCAGATAACGGCTCCTATATCACCGACAACAGATTTGTTATAACGTAATCCGCGGAAGGGGTGAACTTCAGCCATGTATATACTCCTAAATCAAGCGTTTTTATCCAAGAGCCGGAGCAACTCCTGCTCGTTTATCTGTTTAATGTCCAGGGATTGGGCACGGGCCAGCTTGGAGCCCGGCTCGGCACCGGCTACTAAGTAATTCGTACTGCGGGTGATATCGCTCTTGGCGGTGCCGCCGAGGGCCTTTATCCGGGATTCTGCATCCTGCCGGGACAGGCTGTTCAGGTGTCCGGTGATAACGAACTCCATTCCCGCCAGGGGTAGCTCCTCCGGGCTGGTTTCTTTCTCAGCCGGTGGCAGGACACCGGCCCTCCTCA
>DAOWDO010000097.1 GCA_030638985.1 Dehalococcoidia bacterium
CTTTGAGCCGGCGCTGGACTATCTGGTGGGCAAGATTCCCCGCTGGCCGTTCGATAAATTCGCCTCCGGAGACAGGGTGCGCGGCACCCAGATGAAGGCCACCGGCGGGGTGATGGCCATTGACCGCACCTTCGAGGCCGCCCTGCAGAAAGCAGTGCGCTCGCTGGAGTTCGGCAAAAAGTCGCTGCTGTGGGAAGACCCCGAATGGCAGCCGGGCGGGGACATCAACTCCTACCCCCTCCACCCCAATGACCTGCGCCTGTGGGCAGTCATGGCGGCCATGAGACGGGGCATAACGGTTAGCCAAATAGCCGAACAAACCAAAATTGACCCGTGGTTTTTAAACAAGATGCAGAATATTATCGCCATGGAAAGGCTGCTGCTGGCCGAGACCCTGACACCGGAACTGCTGCGGCAGGCCAAGCGCACGGGCTTTTCCGATGAGCAGATAGGAACACTGGCCGACCGCCTGCCGGAGCAGGTGAGGCAGCTGCGGCACGACTGGAATATCCGCCCGGTGTATAAGATGGTGGATACCTGCGCCGCCGAGTTCGATGCCGCTACTCCCTACTTCTACAGCGCCTACGAGCAGGAGAACGAGGCACTACCAGATGGAAAAGACAAGGCGATGGTCATCGGCAGCGGGCCCATTCGCATCGGGCAGGGCATTGAGTTCGACTATTGCAGCGTCCACTCCGCCTGGGCGCTCCAGAAAGCAGGCTTCCAGAGCATCATGGTCAACTCCAACCCAGAGACGGTTTCCACCGATTTTGACACCAGCGACCGCCTCTACTTTGAAGCCCTGGACGAGGAAAGCGTGCGCGATATCTTGGAGAATGAATCGGGAAACAATGGTGCAGGTAATTCACCAATACCGTCTATTGTCCAGTTCGGCGGGCAGACAGCGATAAACCTGGCCGAGCCACTGTTTCGCTCCGGCATGCCGATACTCGGCTCCAGCTCCGAGACCATTGACCTGGCCGAGGACAGAAAACGCTTTGAGAGCTTCCTCAGCCAGCTGGGCATCCCCCAGGCACCGGGGGCAGCGGTAACCACTGTTGATGAAGCCCTCAATGTCGCCGAGCTCATCGGCTACCCGGTGCTGGTGCGCCCCAGCTACGTCCTCGGTGGCCGGGCTATGGAAATCGTCAATGACTCAAGTGAACTTGTTCGTTATGTCAAGGCAGCCGCCGAACTGGATACCGGACACCCGGTGCTTATTGACAAGTACCTGCTGGGGAAAGAGGTTGAGATTGACGCCGTCGGCGACGGTGAAGATGTCTTCATCCCCGGCATTATGGAGCACATCGAGCGGGCCGGGGTGCACAGCGGCGACTCCATGGCGGTATATCCCGGAATTAACCTGACCGGTTCAGAGATAGAGACCATCGTTGACTATTCGGTGCGCATCGGGCTGGCCCTTGGCATAAAGGGCCTGATGAACATCCAGTTTGACATTGTTCCCGACAGCAATGGCTCAACAGTCTATGTCCTGGAGGTCAACCCCCGCGCCAGCCGCACCATCCCCTTTATCTCCAAGGTTACCGGAGTACCCATGGTGGATATAGCTATCAGAGTAATGCTGGGCACCAGTCTCAAGGAGCAGGGCTATAACAGCGGACTTCTACCCAGCAAGAAACTGGTAGCCATCAAGGCCCCGGTCTTTTCCATGTCCAAGCTGGCCGGTGTTGACACCTACCTCGGCCCGGAGATGAAGTCCACCGGCGAGGTGATGGGCATTGACTACAGCTTAAACACCGCCCTGGCCAAGACACTCCTGGCCGCCGGGCTAATGCTGCCCATCAAAGGAGCGGTGCTTTTCAGCATCGCCGAACGGGATAAGGCAGAGGCGATACCGGTAATCAAGAAGTTCGTCAGTGCTGGCTTCCGCCTTTACGCCACCGAGGGCACCTCGGCCATGATTGAAGCTGCCGGCCTTCCAGTCAAAATGATAACCAAGAAATTAAGCGAAGGCCACCCCAATGTGGTTGATATCATCAACGA
>DAOWDO010000080.1 GCA_030638985.1 Dehalococcoidia bacterium
AGCGGCCGCGCAGGATTACGGGAGGCGTCGGGCCATTCCCCCGCTCAGGGCCCCCTTTTTCACGGGGGGCGTTTCGAATAGTTGCGGGGCCCGAAAAACCCTCCCAGAGAATGGGCGCCTAGGGTCGGACTCAGGATAGTCGCTATTCGGAGCCTATCGCGCAAACAAACCGCCATGGCAGGTCCTGTTCTCCGTATTCAAACCGTGCCTCACCAAATCGCCCCACAATGGCCGTAAACGACTGCGGCCGCCGTGTACGAGTCTCCAAAAACGCGGCATATTCATTATTGAAGATCTAGATAATGGGAGGTGAGCACGATGCTTGATAGAAAGCACCACGTTTTTTCAGCCAGAACTACTAAGGAGGGGCTGCAAGCTCTGGCCGAGCTGAAGAGCAAGCTGGGCGTCGGCTGGGACGGGCTGGTAATCGGCGCCGTCTGCGCCCACTACGGGCTGGACAGGAATGTTATGGCGGTCCCCAAAAAGGAGAAGCCCGACAGGCCCAAGCTAGAAGACAGGACGGTCGGAAAGGCCAAAGACAGGAAGAAGGGGGAGGCCGATGAAAGGGGAAAAAGGCAACGAAACGGACAGAAAGGCACAATCCGAGCGTGAAACTGGTAAATGCGCTCGAAACGGGGGGGTTGGTAGCGGGGGCCGGATTCGAACCGGCGACCTTCGGGTTATGAGCCCGACGAGCTACCACTGCTCCACCCCGCGCTGAAGTGCTATGTTTTCTGGACGAGTTCGGCGAATTCATCCATGGGAAATGCCTCAAGTGTCTGATAGCGGACGTTGCCGTGCTCGGCTTCTTGGGTGAGGATATGGACGGCGGTTCTGGCATCAGGGGCCTCAAGGATGACCAGGAAGTCGTACGGGCCAAGAAGAGCGTAACTTGCCAGAATCTTGGCACCGCGCTTTTCGGCGGTCTCCACGGCTCTCTTGTGCCGAACAACCAGGGCTTCCAGATTTCTCAGGCCCTGCTCTGTTAAGTTTCCCAGGGCAACAAAGGTAGCCATTGGTATCCTCCCTCATGATATCTTGGGTTAGAATGCTTCCTTTGGGCAGCGGAAGGTGCGAGTGCCGTCTGTGCATTTAAGTATAAGTATTACTTGGAGGAGTGTCAAGGCGTCTTTGAGAATAATGCCGGGCTATTTTTTATCTTCCTTTTCCGGCCACCAGCGCTTGAGCCGGGCAGATACTTCCTTTTCGTATCCCTGTTCGCCGGGGGTGTAGAAATACCGGTTCTTAAGATTTGCGGGCAGATTTTGCTGCCTGACAAAGTGGCCGGGATAGTCGTGGGCGTACTTGTAGCCTTTCCCGTAGCCGATGCCTTTCATCAGCGGGGTTACCGGGTTTCGCAGGTGCAAGGGTACCGATTCGCTTGAGCCTCGCGCTACCTCCTCCCGTGCTTTACTATATGCCTGATAAATTGAGTTGCTCTTTGGTGCCGTCGCCAGGTAAACGGTGGCCTCGGCTAGGGCGAGGTTTCCCTCGGGCATGCCGATAAAGTGGACCGCCTGCTGGGCGGCCATGGATACAACCAGTGCCTGAGGGTCGGCCATGCCGACATCTTCTGAGGCAAAGCGGACCAGACGGCGGGCAATGTAAAGGGGGTCCTCGCCGGCTTCCAGCATTAGGGCCAGCCAGTATAGAGCGGCATCGGGGTCCGAGCCGCGAAGTGATTTATGCAGGGCGGAGATGGTGTCGTAATGCCGGTCACCGCCCTTGTCATACGGCAACGCCCGGTGCTGGATGGCGTCCTCGATGGTGGCCAGCGAGATATGACGTTTACCTTCGGCGTCTGGCGGTGTCGTCAGGGTGGCTATCTCTATGGCGTTGAGGGCCGCTCTGGCGTCGTTGTTGGACATGGTAACCAGGTGGCCCAGGGCTTCTTCGGCAAGTTCCACCTTCAGGGTTCCCAGGCCGCGCAGGCTGTCCCTCAGTGCGCGTGAAACAATTAGCCCGATTTCATCTTTGTTGAGAGGTCTCAAAGTTAATACCTGGGCCCGGGAGAGGAGGGGCGAGATGACTTCAAATGAAGGATTCTCCGTAGTCGCCCCGATAAGGGTGATGGTGCCGTCCTCCACGTAGGGCAAAATGGCGTCCTGCTGCGCTTTGTTAAAGCGGTGAATCTCATCGATAAAAAGGATAGTTCTTTGCTGGTGTAGCTTGCGGCGCTCCTTGGCTTCATCAATAATGCGTCGCAGGTCGGCCACGCCGGCGCTGACGGCGGATATCGGGCTGAAGTGGGAGGCGGTGATGCTGGCGATGATGTAGGCCAGGGTGGTCTTGCCACTGCCAGGTGGCCCCCACAGGATGATTGAGGGCAGGTTGCCGGCTTCAATGGCCCTTCTCAGGACGCGGCTCTTGCCCACCAGGTGCTCCTGCCCGACGAAATCCTCAAAGCCGGCCGGTCTCATCCTCGCCGCCAGTGGGGCTTCTTTTAATTTATCTTTCTCAAACTGGTGGTCGAATAGATCCATGGGAATCACCTTATTTGATGCTGGATGATGATCATTACTTCTTCCGGGTGCCTGGTTGAGAAGACAAACTGGTTGAAACGGCCCTCCTTCAACTCTAGAATGACCCGGGGTGCCCTGATAACGTTGTATACCAGTGTCGATTTTCCGCCGGCTTTTGCCATCCTGATGCCCCAGCCCCCGTAGGTGATACCCGACCTTTTATCTTGATGGCAGCCTTCAATCCTTTGCCAGGGTATGGTGTACCTGAATCGCCCATAGCCCACAGTGATGGCATCGGCTGTCATGCTGACGGCTAGCCTGGTGAGGTTGGTCAGCAGGACGGCAACACCGGCAAATATAGCCATCATGAACAGGTAGAACCAGTTCGGCGCCGGACTGCTGCCGATTGGCCCAGTCGTCGCCTGATAAGTGAAAAGAAAGAAGAAGGTGGCGGCGAGAGCAACTTCGACTATCACTAGTACCCTGACGAGGGGGAAGGGTATTAACTCATGGTAGATTTCGTTGGCTTGCATAATTAAGTTGCTGTGTCCACTGTATTCGTTTACTTATACCTCTTCACCGCAAAACAGGAGAGCTTTATCGGCTCACCGGGCATAATACCCGCCTTCTGGCAGCAGATGTCAATCTGCTGGTCAACGCTGTCCACCCCCTCCAGGTCGGGCAGCAGCAGCCCCTTTCTGGAGCCGCACTCAACTATTACCCCGTACTTTCTGGGATCAAGCTGGGTTTTGACGGCTGCCGGTTCCGGCCGGGTCAGTATGTCCACGCTGTAGTCCAGGCTTTCAAGTTCATCGGGGGCAACCGGGGGGAAGCGGGGGTCTCCGGTGGCCGATCTGATGGCATTGGAGATGATTTCTCTGGCGATGTTTTCCTTGGTGGGCTCAAAGGTGCCGATGCAGCCCCGGAGCTGGCCAGACCGGTGAAGGGAGACGAAGACACCGGCCCGTCCTTTCATCTCCGGGGGCAGGTCTTCCGGTGGTGAGATGACTTTGCCTTCTTTAACGAAGGTCTCGATGGCCTGCCTGGCCAGTTTGACCGGTGGCGACATGGCGGCAGCTTTAATGATTAAACCGGCGTAGCCGACGACGCTGCTAAAATCGCCGGTGACATCACCACTGGTCTGGTATTTTATCAGCTCGGCTTTGCTGGCTCCCAGTTCCCTGGCGGCGGAGATGAGGGCCACCACCGGTGCATAGCCGCACATTGATATATTGAGCTCGTCTATTCTTCTTAATAGCTCGTCTTCATCTAAATCCAGCATGGCTTCTATTGCCCGGCTGTCCTTGCTCCGCGCTGAAGCCTGGGGTTCGTAGTGGGTCATATCGCTTGAGGCGATGATTATTACCTCTTTGCCGGATTCCTTAATCGCCTGCGCTATATCGCGGCCGATTTCTTTAAAGGTGGTGCCGGCGGCGTGGGCGAGCACGATGGGCACCAGCTTGATATCCTCCTTGAAATACTGCAGGAAGGGCAGCTGCACCTCTACCGAGTGCTCAAACTGGTGGGCGATATGGTCCTCTTCAAGGTGGCTCGATTTTGCCAGCAGGTACCCCGCCATCTCCGAGTCTATGGCAACATCACCCAGAGGCGTCTGCCAGGTGCCCCGGGACATAATGCTGAAGGGCTTGCCCGTACCGGTGTGATTGGGCCCCATGATGATAAAGCTTTCCTTGAATTTAATCCGTGATATTGTCGCCCCGGCTACCGGCCCGGAGTAGACATAGCCGGCATGCGGCGAGACCAGGCCGACCACATCTTCTTTGTCTGCTTCGGCATCGACCATGCCGCTTATCATTTCTTTGAGCTGTTCTGGCGAGCCGGGGTAGAACTGCCCGGCAACCGCTGGCTGTCTAATCATGGCGACCACCCCCTATCTTGAGGTTAAGCTCTACACCGCAGAAGGGGCACTTCGAACCGTTAAGGCTGTCTGCTTCAGTATTATAGCCGAGCCTCCTGATGACGAGCCGGCCGCAGGAATAGCAGGTGGTGTTCTCCTGGTTATGACCAGGCACATTGCCCAGGTAGACAAACTTGAGACCGGCCTTGTGGCCGATGTTCGCAGCATGTTCCAGGGTTGATACCGGGGTTGGCGGCAGCTCCGTCATGTCGTGCTGGGGGTAAAACCGGGTTACATGCCACGGCGTCAGTTCACCCAGTTCGCTTTTTATCCACTGAGCGATGCCGCAGAGCTGCTGGTCGTCGTCGTTCATGGTGGGGATGATATTGGTCACCACTTCGACATGCATCCCCCATTTTTCCTTGGCCCGCCTGGTCACCTCAAGGATACCCCGCCAGCGGATAATCCCGGCCAGCTTGCGGTAGAAGGCGTCACTGAAGCCCTTGACATCAACCCGCCAGGCGTCAAGGTAGGGGCCGATGGTATCCAGCGCTTCGGGGGTCATGTATCCATTGGTCACGTAAACGGTGTAAAGGTTGTTGTCCCTGGCCAGTTTGGCCGAGTCCAGGGTGTATTCAAACCAGATGGCAGGCTCGTTGTAGGTCCAGGAGATGCCCTGGCAGTTGGTCATCCTGGCCTTGCGGATTGCTTCCTGGGGTGAAATCTCCTGGGAGATTCGTCCGATGTTGACGGCATCAACGCAGGAGATTTGCCAGTTCTGGCAGCCCTGGCAGTGGAAATTGCAGCCCCAGCTGCCCAGAGAGAAACAGAGGCTGCCGGGGTGGAAATGGAACAGCGGCTTCTTCTCAATGGGATCGGCAGCCACCGAGGATACCAGGGCATAGTTCATGTTGTAGAGAGTGCCCTCTTTGTTGTGGTACATCTTGCAAACACCGGCCTTGCCCGGGGCTATACGGCAGCGCCACTGGCAGATGTTGCAGCGTACTCTGCCGCCGGGTGCATTGCTTGAGAGCATCGCCGGGTGC
Source organism: Dehalococcoidia bacterium (assembly GCA_030638985.1). Lineage (GTDB taxonomy): Bacteria > Chloroflexota > Dehalococcoidia > Dehalococcoidales > DAOWLH01 > DAOWLH01. The sequence continues at coordinate 5,367 of DAOWDO010000080.1, forward strand.
ATTTCGGTTACCTTCTATTTCATTATAGCACGAAATATCGTTCAAAAAGAGAAGGGGCAGAGTCTTAACCCTGCCCCTATTTAATAGTATTTTTATATAAAAGCAAATCTATATGGGATTAATCCTTAGGTGCCATATGGCCCATACCCGAAAAATCAACTCCCTCTACAGGGTATTTATATAGAGAGCCATTGCAGTGTAAGTCTTCAAAAATACCAGTACCGCTTATAATGCGCCAACTGCCTTCAGCCTCAGACCTGACAGAAGAACCTGAAGCGTATCTCCAATACAGCATTGTTGTTTTACCATTTGCTCTGAATATTACCGTATTTCCATCACCAAAATCGCAAGTTAAAGTTCTATGGCCGCTGCCCTGTCCTGTATTGTAGTTACTAGTGAAGTATACTACACTTCTGGCTGTTCCAGTCTGGAGACCTATATCTGGTCCAAAATTACCTTCTATGTCAAATACCTGTACAATTGGCTTCCACTGACATATCGTACCACTCGTTATGGTTCGGGTTTCCGTTGTAGTCATTGTATCGTCCGTGTATAGCGTTAAGGTTGCTTGAGCCCCGTGCCATTCTCGATGTGAATCTGAGCTTTGATAAGCACCGTTTCTTAGTTCAAACCAAACATCAAAGTGCTCTGCTGGGTCAGCTGGGTCAGCAATAACTGGAACTGCAAACACAAACAGACTTGATAACAATGCTAGCGATAATGCTACTGCGAAAATCTTTCTTTTCATTGCTTAGTTTCCCCCTTATGTAATTAGTGAGCTTCTAAGTGATTAACACCACCTCCACCACCCCTTATTGCATTATATTGATATTGGCACCTCCTTATGTTTCACAGGTAAGCATATAATCTCAGTAGAACATCCTATTCAATGTAGAATTATGGTAATACTAGTGTAGGAATTATCTGATGTCGACCTCACTTATCTTGTCTGGAAGTTACTATCTGAGGTGTGGATTACCTTTGAAAACCACGGCAGGTGCTGGAGCTTCAGGTCAGGTATATAATGGCGATGCCGCCGGCAATCAGGGCGGTGGCGGCCAACCGGATTGCCAGCGTTGCTCTTCCCATCCTTTCCAGCAGGAACGCCGGCCGGAAGCGGCTCAGGATGAGGACGTAGATAAGCACAAAGACGGGGCGGGTGCTGGCAATGGTGGACACCAGTGATATCGGCCCACGTTCCATCGCCCAGAAGAGCAATAACGCCCCGGTTATCACCAGCGTCTCATTAAGGACTACCAGTGCCAGCGAAGTACGGGGGTTTTTAATCCTGGTAAGCTGCGCTAGCGAGTGGCGACGTAGCGATAAGAGAAGAGTAAGTATACTCAAAGCAAGTATGCTTATCCAGTAGATGTTCCAGGAGGAGAGGTAGCCTAGGGCGTACTTACTGGTTAAATCGGCCAGCGCCAGCAGGATACTGGAAGCCAGAAGGAGGAAGAAGATAGTCCCCAGCCATCTGGTTGGACGGCCTGGCATCCTTTTTGCCGAGACCACTACGGCACCGACGACGACAATGGCGATGGCCGCTATTTGTACCGGGGTCAAGACTTCGCCAAGCAGCGGTACCGCCATAGTGGCAACGAAGATGGGGTAGATGGCGACCATCGGAATAGCCCGTGACACCTCCTCTCTTTTCAGGGTATAGAGCAGGAGGATGACCGATGTGGCGCGCAGCAGACCGGCAGCTACGGCCACCAGTATCTGCCAGGCGCTCAGATTATCCGGCAGGGGGAAGAGAAGGGCAAAGACGATGCCGGAGATCAGGATAAAGGGGCTGATCAGCAACAGATAGACCTGGAAGCCGGGCATCCGCCTGGTGATGAGGTGGCTATCGAAGACGTTTACCAGTCCCAGGAGGGCGGCACTCAATACGGCTATGTTTATCCAGCTGGTTTCCATAGGGCATCCTGTCGGTAACCAAGTTTACACTATGACAGACTATCGGCCAAACCTTGACTGCCCGGGGCCGAGCAGATAGACTGACTGCGCTATGAGAGTGATAGGTCTTACCGGCGGCATCGGCAGCGGCAAGACTACCGTCGCCCGATTGTTGAAGGAGCTGGGGGCGGTGGTCATGGATACCGATAAGATTGGACATGAGCTTCTTGAGCCCGGGGGTCAGGCATATCAGGAAGTGGCGGACGCTTTCGGCCGACAGGTGGTGGAGCCTGACGGTTGGATTAACCGGCGGAAGCTGGCTGAGGTTGTCTTTGATAGTTCATCAGACCTGGCCTACCTGAACAGGATAATGCACCCGCTTATTGGTGATGTGGTGCGCTCAAGAATGGAGCAGTACCGGAGGCAGGGGGTAGAGGTGGTGGTTATTGAAGCCCCGCTGCTTATCGAGGCCCGGTGGACTTCGATGGTTGATGAGGTCTGGGTTACGGTTGCCCCTGAGGGTGTTGTTCTAGAGCGCCTTGAGCAGGGGATGGGGCTGTCCCGTGAGGAGGCGGAGGCTCGTATACGCTCTCAGTTAGCCCAAACGGAGAGGGTCAAGCATGCCACTGCAGTCATAGACACCGATTGCAGTCTGGATGAGCTTGAAGCCAGGGTAGCAGAGCAGTGGCGGCAGCGGCGGTTTGACAGCCGGCAAAAGTAGCTGGTAGAATAAGTGGATTGTGCTAGACGGAGGTGTCCACATTTACGCGGTTATTGAAACTGGCGGCAAGCAGTATACGGTGGCTCCTGGCCAGAGTATAGCGGTAGACCGCCTCGGCGTGGCCGAGGGTGATACCGTGGAGCTGGACCGGGTTTTACTCATCGCCGATGGCGACAAAGTTACTGTCGGCAACCCCACCATTGAGGGGGCTAAAGTGGTGGCTACTTCAATGGGAGAGGGCAAAGGGAGTAAGATTGTTGTCTTCAAGTACAAGCCAAAGGTTCGTTACCGCAAGAAGACGGGGCATCGCCAGCTTTTTACCAGATTGACCGTAGACAAGATAAGCCAGCCGGGGGCTGAAACAGCACCTGAAAAGAAGCCCCGTCGGCGCAAGAAAGAGGTAACCGAGAGTGGCACATAAGAAGGGCGGGGGCTCTACGCGGAACGGCCGTGACAGCCAGTCAAAGCGGCTGGGAGTGAAGAGGTACGCCGGTGAGTCTGTCAATGCCGGCACCATTCTGGTGCGCCAGAGGGGTACCAGAATTCATCCGGGCAACAACGTCGGCCTCGGACGGGACTTTACGCTGTTCGCCCTGATTGACGGAAACGTTAAATACGAGCCGGCGGGTAAGAACAGGAAAAGGGCCAGCGTGTACTCTGGTTGAGGCATATGAAAGAGAAGATTCACCCCAAGTATTATGAAGACGCCCAGATAGCCTGCTCCTGTGGCAATACTTTCACCATTGGCTCTACCAGGAAGACACTTAAGGTGGAGCTGTGCAGCGCCTGCCACCCGTTTTTCACCGGCGAACGCCGCATGATTGATACCGCCGGGCGGGTTGAGCGCTTTAAGCAGCGCTATAAGATTAAGGACTAGCCGGGTGTGCAAGCAGACCGAGGAGCGGCTCATCGGTTCCGCTCTTTTTTTATTGGAGTGAACATGGCAAGAGAGTTTCACTACGGCGGGCAGGCGGTCATGGAAGGGGTGATGATTCGCGGAAAGAAGGCGGCTGTCGTCGCCGTCCGCCGCCCCAATGGTGAACTGGCGTTTAATATCAGGCCACTGTCGACCATCTATACCGGTCGCTTAAGGCAAGTTCCCTTTATCCGTGGTGTCATCGTCCTGCTGGAGGCACTGGTGCTGGGTATTGGCAGCCTGATTTACTCGGCCAATGTATCCCTTGAGGAAGAAGGTGAAGAGCTGTCCGGGGGCGCCACCTGGCTGATACTGCTGGTCTCGATAGCCTTTGCCGTTGCCCTCTTCTTTTTAACCCCCCTGTTCATAACCAAGCTGCTTGACCCCTATATCAACTCATCACTGGTCTTTCATCTGATTGAGGGCGGTGTCCGCCTGGTTATTTTACTGGGCTACATGATGGTGATATCCTTTTTGCCGGATATAAAGAAGGTCTTCGCCTACCACGGCGCTGAGCACAAGACTATCCATGCCTATGAGGACGGCGTTCCGCTGGAAACAGGGGCCGTCCAGAAATACAGCACTGCCCATGCCCGTTGCGGCACCGCCTTTCTGCTGGCGGTGCTGTTTATTGCCATCATCGTTTTTGCCCTCATTGGGCGCCAGGTGGTATGGCTGATGGTGCTGTCGCGCGTGCTTCTGCTGCCGGTCATCGCCGCTCTGGGCTACGAAGCGACCCAGTACGGCGCCCGGCATATGAACAATATCCTGGTTAGGGCGTTGGTTACTCCCGGCATGTGGCTGCAGGGCCTGACAACCCGGGAGCCGGATGACAGACAGATTGAGGTTGCCGTGGCGGCACTGCAGCAGGCGCTGGCCGTTGACCGGGGGGAAGAGGAGGATACTCAGCCGGACTCTTCCTGATGCTCTGGACTGGCGGAATCCAGCTGTCGGAAGAAGCAGCTCCTTTCGCCGGTATGGCATACCGGCCCCGCCGGATTTACCTTTATCAACAGTGTATCACTGTCACAGTCCTGCCATAGCTGGCGCACTATGAGGCGGTTACCTGAGGTAGCTCCCTTGTGCCACAGCTCTTTTCGGCTGCGGCTGTAGAACCAGACCTCACCACTGGAAAGAGTAAGCTCCAGTGATTGCTGGTTCATATAGCCCAGCATCAGTACTTCACCGGTGTCGGCGTCCTGTATGATAGCTGGAATAAGTCCCTTGCTGTCAAACTTCATAGTAGAAAAACCCTCACTAATTAGCCGTTTCCAGTGCCTCTTTTAGATTAATGTCATTGGTATAGAGTGCTTTACCGATTATGGCTCCCTCGACGCCGAGCTTTTTCAGCACCTTGAGGTGGCTGATTGATGAAACCCCGCCGGAAGCGATAACAGGGCACCTGATGGCATCCACCAGTTCCAGGATGGCGCTGAAGTTCGGCTCCGTCAGGGTGCCATCGCGGCTGATATCGGTGAAAATAAAGCGCTTCACTCCCAGTTTTATCAACGAACGGGCCAGGTCCAAGACGCCAACTTCTGTTTCCTGCTGCCAGCCATGTGTTGACGCCTTTCCTTCGCGGGCATCGATGCTGACGGCCACCGCCTGTCCGAAGCGGCGGCATGCCTGGCGGACTAAGTCTGGGTTTTCAACGGCGGCCGTGCCCAGAATGACTCGTTCGACACCGAGCTTGAGTAGATTCTCCATTGTCTCCAGCTGGCGGATGCCGCCACCCACCTGGATGGGGACAACCACCGTATTGGCAATGCCGGTAATTGCTTTCAGGTTGCCCGGCTTGCCGGCGGCGGCTCCGTCAAGGTCAACAATGTGGAGTCTGGTTGCCCCCAGTGACTGCCACTTCAAGGCCATTGCCACCGGGTCGTCAGAAAAGACGGTCTCCATACCGTAGTCGCCCTGGTAGAGGCGGACACACTTGCTATCTTTTATATCAACAGCCGGGATGATGTCCATATCTTGTCCTCCGTGAGTCTGTGAGTGAGCATTATATCATCTCTGCCGGTTGGAGAGCAATTTAGCGGTGCAGAGGGCTGGTCACTGGAGCGGACAATCAGCTTGTTGCCTCTCTGGGAAACGACGATCACCTTATCGCCGGCGGCAATCTTGCCCGAGGCTGCTGTGGCCTGCCAGTACTCGCCGCCGATGCTGACCAGGCCATCGGGGTCCAGTGGGATTACCGACTTACCTTGCGTGCCTACCATTGTCTCCAGCCCTTTTAACGGCTTCCTCTTCAGGGCGCGGCTACCTGCCCGGTAGATTAGTACCGAGATTGCCAGCCAGGCTATCATAATCGCGATGAGGCCGACCACAGGTATGTTGATGTCCAGCCCGGGCAGGCCAACCAGGACGATGACCGCCAGGGCGGCTTCTTCTACAAGGATGCTCACAATAGCCAGAATCAGCCGGCCGCTCATGCCTGTTATTATAGCACGGGACCCGTTTGTCCGGCTTAAATGCGGGTGCTATAATGGCGGCACGGTAGGAGGCAAGAAATGAAGATTAGCCGTGAAGAGGTGCTGCACATCGCCCGGCTGGCCCGGCTGGGCCTGACCGAAGCAGAGGTGGACAGGCTCAGTGAGCAGCTGTCCCACTTGCTGGGGCACTTTGAAGTGCTGCAGCAGGTGAATACCGACGGTGTCCCGCCTACAGCCCAGCCCAACAAAATGCGGAATGTAATGAAGGATGATGAGGCCGAGGTTTCTTTGCCCACGGAACAGGTTCTGGCAAATGCTCCGAAAAAGGAGGGTGACTTCTTCCGGGTGAAGGCCGTGCTGGAATAGGTTGACTATATAGCCGTGATTGGCAGGCAGGGAGGCTGGTGATGATTGGCAGAGGATTGGTAGCTATGGTGTCTCTTCTAATTCTGTCCCTCAATTTCTCGGCCTGTGGAGACGCTGACGGCGGGCAGCCACCGGCAGGGGATGAGGTCAGGATATTCCTGCCCGAACCGAGGTATGATGGTGGTGTCTCCGTGGAGGAGGCCCTGCTCGAGCGGCGGTCGGTAAGGAGCTATGCCGGAGAACCCTTGAGCCTTGAAACAGTGTCTCAACTCCTCTGGGCGGCTCAGGGAATCACCGACCCCAGGGGCTTCAGGGCGGCTCCCTCTGCTGGAGCTACCTATCCGCTGGAGGTATATCTTTTCGCTGGTGACGTTTCCGGAGTTGCTCAGGGGATATACCGCTACCTGCCGGAGCAGCACGAACTGGTGCTGGTGGTCGCCGGTGACCGGAGGGGCGATCTGGCCAGGGCTGCCCTTAATCAGCAGTGGGTCGCTGATGGCGCCATAGATATTGTTTTTACCGCCGTCTATGAAAGGACGACGGCCGGGTATGGTGAGCGGGGTATCCGCTATGTGCATATGGAGGTCGGTCATGCCGCCCAGAATGTCTATCTGCAAGCGGTGTCTCTGAGACTGGGCACGGTGGTTATCGGTGCCTTTGATGATGGCAGGGTGGCCGAAATCCTGAAACTAGCTGAGGATGAAGTGCCACTTTACATAATGCCGGTGGGTAAGTTGGTGGAATGAGAACTTATATAAGGAGAAAATATTGTTAGACGGAAAGCAACTGACCATTCATGAAGCACACCGGCTGCTTGCAGCCAGGCAGGTGTCATCGGTGGAGCTTACCCGGGCGGCGCTTGAACGCATTAACGAATTGGAGCCCAGTCTAAAGGCCATTGTCACCGTTACCGGAGAGTTGGCTCTGGGGCAGGCCAGAGCAGCCGACGAGCGCATAGCCAGTGGTAACGGCAGCCCGCTTTGCGGCATCCCGGTGCTCATCAAGGATGTCATCACCACCAGGGGGGTGAGGACTACCTGCTCGTCCAGGATGCTGGAGAACTATGTTCCTCCCTACGACGCCACGGTAATGGAAAGGCTGAACGGTTGCGGAGCAGTGATGCTCGGTAAGACCAACATGGACGAGTTTGCCATGGGCTCTTCCACCGAGAACTCGGCCTTTTTTGTCACCCATAACCCCTGGGACTTGAACCGGGTTCCCGGGGGCTCCAGCGGCGGCTCAGCGGCGGCGGTGGCTGCCGGTGAGGCCATCTATGCCCTGGGCTCGGATACCGGCGGCAGTATCCGTCAGCCGGCCAGCTTCTGCAGTGTTACCGGCTTGAAGCCGACCTATGGCAGGGTAAGCCGCTATGGTCTGATCGCCTTTGCCAGCTCCCTTGACCAGATTGGCCTGTTGACAAACGATGTCACCGATGCCGCCCTGGTACTGAATGCCATCTCCGGATTTGACAGGAGGGATTCCACCTCGGTCACCTTGCCTGTGCCCGATTATACCTGTGGTTTGAACGGCGACATCAAGGGGTTTCGCCTCGGCGTGCCCAGGGAATACTTCGTCGAAGGTATGCAGCCGGAGGTGGCCGATGCGATACAGGCTGCTATCGCCAGACTGGAAGGGCTTGGTGCCACCATTGACCGGGAGGTATCGCTACCCAGCACCCCCTATGCCCTGGCTGTCTATTATATTATCGCCCCCTCCGAGGCCTCGGCCAATTTAGCCCGTTATGACGGCGTCAAGTACGGCTTCTCATACGAGGATGCTGACAGTATGTGGCAGGCAATGGAAAAGACCCGCCAGCATGGCTTCGGCCTCGAGGTGAAGCGGCGCATTATGCTGGGCACCTATGCCCTGTCCGCCGGCTACTATGATGCCTGGTACGTCAAGGCGCAGAAGGTGCGCACCCTGATCCGGCAGGAGTTTGACCGGGCCTTTGAGAGCTATGACGCCCTGCTGACGCCGACCTCGCCCACCGTCCCCTTCAAGATTGGCGAAAAGGTTGACGACCCGCTGCAGATGTACCTCTCCGATGTCTGCACCCTGCCGATAAACATCGCCGGGCTGCCGGCCATCTCCATACCGGCCGGTTTCGCCGACGGGCTGCCCATAGGCCTCCAGATTATCGGCAAGCCATTTGACGAGGAAACGATACTTAAGATAGCGTATGCCTACCAGCAGGCGACGGAGTGGCATAAGATGAGGCCGGAGATTATCAAGCGAATAATAATCTGATGTAGTTTAAGGAAACTAATCAATGGAAATGTATGCTTATATAGACGAGTCCGGGGATGACGGTATAGGAGGAAAGGGAACAAAGTGGTTTGTCATCACGGCACTGATTGCTAGCCAAGAAGAGGCTACCAAGTTAGGGGGTGCTTATCAACGAATAAAACAGCGGATCAATTTGAGTGCTGCTAAACCACTCCATTGGTACAAACTCAGTCATTTGAGAAAAAAGGCTGTAGTCGAAGAACTAGTCAATAACGACTTTTCTGTTTGCTCTGTGTTAGTTGATACACAACACCAAGACATTGTTAATACCAGCCCAAAATTAGAGGGTAAAAGGTTATATTTTTACACATTCAGGCGGTTGGTAGAACGCATTACTTGGTACTGTAATGATAAAGGCTACAAAGTGAGGTTATATCCAGAAAATAAAGGCGGAATTAAGTATGAGGAGTTAAATGGCTATTTGAACTACATTCAGAGCCAGCCAGACTGCCAAATCAGAAAAGGCTGCATCTTGGGAGTGCGCCCTATAGCTAAGACACAATCTACCTTAGTACAACTTGCGGACTCTGTTTGTGGTGCAGTTTACAATGCTGTAGAGTATAAATATGATGTGATTGAAGACTCGCACCTGCTAATGCTTAAGGACAAGCTGTATAGACGAGATGGCAAGGTAT
>DAOWDO010000062.1 GCA_030638985.1 Dehalococcoidia bacterium
ATCTCTGACCCTGCTGGCAGCCGCAAGTGTGGTGCCCAACCTGCCGGCCAGCTCCTCAAGTGCAGAACATACCCTGTCAATATCAGGCTGGTCGGGGAAGGCAAAGGGTATCGTTCTAAAGCCCTTTAGTTTTAGCACTTCCATCAGCATGATGGTGTTGGAGCAGTCGCCGCTGGTAACACAGATAACGGTGTCAATGTCAGATTGCTGGCACACTCCATAGATGCCCTTGATCCAGGTGCAGCAGTTCAGGGGGAAACCGGCCCTCTCGGCGATGGTGACCAGCCGTTCCGGGTTGGGGTCATTTATGAAGACATTGTTCAGGTCGACCGGCTGGTAGCCGGCAGCCAGCAGGACCTCTGCCGGAACGGTGGTGGTGATACCGATTTTATTTCTCATCTATGCTTGTTCTCTCCCCCTCATCATGAAACAGCTCGCAGGGCAGATATCTTGGCTTCTCCCAGATTTCGGTAAGTTCCTGTAGCCTGCTGGCGGTGTCACTGGCCCAGATGACATGATAATAGGGCGGATTAGAGAACCGGGCAGGTCTGATATCACCAACAAAACGATACCCGAGGCTCTTAAGCCCTTTCTTGAACAGAGCGACCAGTTCTCTTCTGGCCTGGTCCCGGCCCATTTTATCTTCCAGCCTCTGCTGCCGGACCTGTTGCCACTTACGATTGCCATACAACCGGTCAATGGAGGCTTCACACTCGGCACGGGTGAGGTTCCTGAGGAGCGCCATCTCCAGCGGGAAGATTATCAAAAGATCCATCTTGTGCCCCTGCCAATCACTGCCGTGCCGGGCCAGCTTCTTGATTGTTGACCAGCGCAGCCGCGTGTATCCCGCCGGGTCAATCAGGGCAAGGCTGGCCTCCGAGCGTGGAATAATGTTAAAAGCCCGACGCAGCACCTCCTCGTTGATACAGTTGCCGGTTATAATAGTACCGGCTGCATACGATTTGGTAAGCCGACCCAGGTTTTCGGCATCCCGCGATTCCCTGACGATGAATATACATTTGGAAAAGCGGCTCTTCGCCTTCAGCGCCCGGAGCTCCGAGTCATCAACGACACAGTCAGTCCCCCGGCAGGTACAGCTACCACAGCCGGCAAACAGCTCTAAATAGTAGCGGCTGCTGTCTTTTTCGGTATATACTGTAAAAAAGTCGGCAAGACACTCCAGCTTGTGACACATCCATTTACTGATTAGCCTCGGAATCCCTTGCTCATTCATCCGGTCGACTCTTAAGATTATAAAATGCCTTCATACCGGCAAAGCTGGCTTCTCCTGCCAGTTCACTCTCTATCCTGAGGAGCCGGTTGTATTTTGCAGTGCGCTCCGAGCGGCAGGGAGCACCAGCCTTAATCATACCCGTGTTCAGGCCAACCGCCAGGTCGGCGATAGTGGTATCCTCGGTTTCCCCGGAGCGGTGGCTGACTACCGCTGTCCAGCCGGCGTGTTGTGCCATCCGAACAGCAGCCATGGTCTCGGTCAGAGTGCCCACCTGGTTCAGCTTGATGAGAATGGAATTGGACGCCCCAAGCTCTATACCCTTACCCAGCCGCTCTACATTGGTGACGTAGAGGTCATCACCGACAAGCTGGACCCGCTCACCCAGCCTTTCGGTAAGGAGCTGCCATCCTTCCCAATCGTCTTCCGCCATGCCGTCCTCTATGCTTATGATAGGGTACAGGTCTGCCCACTTGACATAATATTCGACCATCTGCTGCCGGTTCAATACCTTTCCTTCACGGGAAAGCACATAGTGGTCATCTCTATAAAACTCGCTGGCCGCCGGGTCGAGGGCGATGAAGCAGTCTTTGCCCGGCCGGTAGCCGGCTTTTTCTATCGCCGCTAGTATTGCCTCCACCGCCTCACCGTTGGATTTCAGAGACGGGGCAAAGCCGCCCTCGTCACCGACATTGGTATCCAGTCCCTTGTTTTTGAGCACCTTTTTCAGGGAGTGATAGACCTCGGTGCCCATCTGCAGGGCATGGCTGAA
>DAOWDO010000042.1 GCA_030638985.1 Dehalococcoidia bacterium
CTCAAGCCTGTCCTTGATGGATGCCGGCGTACCGGTAAAATCGGCAGTGGCCGGTATATCCATAGGGCTGGTCACCGGTGAAGACGGACAGTACGCCATCCTGACCGATATTGAGGGCATGGAAGATAACTATGGAGACATGGATTTCAAGATAGCCGGCACTGCTCGGGGAATTACTGCGCTCCAGCTGGATATCAAGCTTACTGGTGTCAGTATGGAAATCCTGGAAAAGGCGCTGATTCAGGGCCGGAAGACGATTCAGTTTATACTGGACGAAATGCACAAGGTCATTAGCTCCAGCCGGACAGAGCTCAGTCAGTATGCCCCCCGGATGTATAAAGTAGTTATTCCCCAGGACAAAATTGGCGCTGTCATCGGGCCCGGTGGCAAGACCATACGAGCAATAATTCAAGAGACCAAGACAACCGTAGATGTTGATAACGAGGGCGTTGTCTTTGTTGGCTCTTCCGATGAGGAGTCAGCCCGCAAGGCGATAAAGATGATTGAGAACCTGACCCGGGAGGTAGAGGTTGGCACAACCTATACCGGCAAGGTGACTCGTATTATGACTTTTGGTGCCTTTGTTGAGGTTCTTCCGGGGAAGGAGGGCCTGGTTCACATCAGTGAGCTGGCCGACTACCGGGTGGAACGGGTTGAGGATATTGTCAAGGTGGGTGACGAGGTCACCGTCAAGGTAACCGAAATTGACAGTCAGGGCCGGATAAATCTGTCGCGACGGGCGGTGCTTGACAAAGGATCTCGTCCGCCCGGTGCCGGGGAAGGGAATTCACCCAACGCCGGACGCCCTTTCAGGCAGCAACGGAGCAGTCGTCCGCCACAGCGCTCGTACCCCCCGGCGAACCGGCGACGTTAACCAAACAGGGGGTGTGCTGTGAAGCCGATAAGGGCTGTAGTGCACGGTGCCTCAGGCAGAATGGGGCAAGAAGTAGTGAAGGCTCTTCGCCAGGAGCCGGGAACAGAGCTGGTGGGTACCGTGGACATCAATGTCCCCCAGGACTTTTTGGAGTTTACTGATGGCTCCAGGGTTCCCATATCTTCCAACCTGGAGCACATTCTGGACACCTGTCAGCCAGATGTGCTGGTTGATTTCACCGTTGCTTCGGCTATCAGAACGGCAGCGCCAGTCGTTATAAAAAGAGGGATACACCTGGTTATCGGTACCACCGGCCTCGGCGCCGATGACCTTGAGCGGTTCGATAGCCTGGCCAGGGCTAACCGCATTGGAGTGGTGGTGACGGCCAATTTCGCCCTTGGCGCCGTACTGATGGTGCACCTGGCCCAACTGGCTGCTAAACACCTTGATTATGCCGAGATTATTGAGCAGCACCACCATTTAAAGGTTGACTCACCCTCGGGGACGGCGCTGGCCACCGCCAGGGCGATGCTTGAGGCCAGGGATAAGCCCTTCTGCCAGCCACCTGGTGAAGCGGCACAGCCAAGCCGGGGGCAGGTGGTTGAGGGCATACCGGTTCACAGTGTGCGTCTGCCCGGCATTCTGGCTCGTCAGGAAGTGATTTTGGGTGGGCCGGGACAAACTCTGAGCATAAAGCACGATGTTATCAGCAGGGAGTGCTATATGTCGGGTGTGATACTGGCGGTTAAGGAAGTTATCAAGCGTCAGGGGCTGGTCTATGGCTTGGACGCTTTGCTTGGTTTGTAGGAGGAGTTGATGAACGGATACAGGGTGGCTATTGTCGGTGCCACCGGGATGATTGGCCAGGAGTTTGCCAAAGTTCTTGAGCAGCGCGGATTCCCACTGGAATCAATCCAGTTCTTTGCCTCGGACCGCTCTACCGGCAAGAAGCTGTTTTTCTCCCACCGGGAAATTGAAGTCAAGGAGACGGCTGTCGAGTCCTTTAAGGATGTGGACATCGCCCTCTTTTCTGCCGGCGCCGATATCAGCCGCCACTTTTCGCCGATAGCGGCCAAAGCTGGAGCCGTGGTGGTGGATAACAGTTCGGCGTTCCGGATGGACCCCGGAGTGCCGCTGGTTGTGCCGGAAATCAACCCGGAGGACATCAGGAATCACCGGGGTATCATCGCCAATCCCAACTGCTCTACCATCCAGATGGTGGTGGCATTATACCCGCTGCACAAGGTCAATCAGATAAAGCGTATTGTGGTTACCACCTTTCAATCGGTCTCCGGTACCGGTGCGGCAGCGGTGGAGGAACTGACGGTGCAGTCCCGGCAGGTACTTGACGGTCAGGCGGTGGGGCCCCATGTCTATCCCCACCAGATAGCCTTTAATGTGCTGCCCGAGATAGATGTCTTTCTGGACAATGCCTATACCAGGGAAGAGTGGAAGATGGTGGAGGAGACGAGGAAGATAATGCACGCCGATAGCATAGATATTTCGGCCACCTGCGTGCGGGTACCGGTATTTACCGGGCACAGCGAGGCGGTCAACGTGGAGTTTGCCGAATCAATGTCTCCCGAGGAGGCGCGCCATATTCTCGCCCAGGCGCCGGGAGTTAAGCTGATGGACGACCCGGCCATAAGCCTCTATCCCTTGCCGTGGTCGGTGGCCGGCACCGATGAGGTCTTTGTCGGCCGTATCCGGCGTGATGTTTCTCATCCCAAAGGCCTGGTGATGTGGATTGCGGCTGATAATCTGAGAAAAGGAGCCGCTCTGAACACCATCCAGATTGCCGAAGAAATGGTCGGCCGGAATTGGCTCCGTCCCGGAGGGAAAAATGAAAACCCTGGGTAGATTGATAACAGCCATGGTAACTCCTTTTGGTGAGGATGGCGCTGTTGACTATGAGCAGGCCAAGAGATTAGCCCTTGGGCTGCTCGGCTCAGGCAGTGACGGCCTGGTGCTGGTCGGTACCACCGGTGAATCACCGACAACGCTCCGTCATGAGGAGCTGAAGCTATTTGCCGAGATAAAATCGACCGTGGGGAAGAAGGGGACGGTCATCGCCGGCACCGGCTCTAACAGCACCGCTTAGGCTGCCGAGGCAACCCGGCAGGCGGAGGAAGCCGGCGTTGATGGATGTCTTCTGGTAGTTCCCTACTATAACAAGCCGACCCAGGAGGGTTTATACCGGCACTTCAGGGCTGTTGCCGAGAGCACCGGTCTGCCCTGCATACTCTATAACGTGCCGTCGCGCACCGTGGTCAGTCTTTCGGCGGATACCGTAATCCGCTTAAGCCAGGTAGCTAATATCGTTGGTATCAAAGAGGCCAGCGGCAACCTGGCCCAGATTGCCAGAATTATCCAGAATACCGGCGAGGACTTTACCGTCTGGAGCGGCAACGACAGCGATACCCTGCCCATACTGGCCCTGGGAGGCTACGGGGTAATCAGCGTCGCCTCGCACCTGGTCGGTATACAGATAAGGGAAATGATGACCCGCTTTGCCAGCGGAGAGACTGACAGGGCGGCCGAAATACATCGCAATTTGATGCCCCTCTTTGATGCCCTGTTTGTTGTCGCCAACCCGATTCCGCTGAAGTATGCCTTGAATCACCTTGGCTTCAAGGTCGGACGGCCGCGGCCGCCGCTGTACGAGCCGGATGAAAAGACCGCTGCCTTTATCCGGGAAACGCTCAAAGACTATCGTGTTGACCTGCCCATCTAGGTTTTGGCAACCATCAAAAGAGGTCAGCAAACTGTCTCATCAGATGGCCGGTAGTGGTATAATCCGGCAGACCAAAACGCAAAATAAGGCAGGTTCATTATTATGGGTAATTCCACGCCTCTTTCCGAGTTGATTTCTCTTGCGGGCAAGCGGGCCTTGATTACCGGTTCGGCAATCGGTATCGGCAGGGCGATGGCTTTCAGGTTTGCCGAGGCGGGGGCGGACCTGGAACTGGTGGATATTAACGGAGATGGGCTTAAGGTTCTGGGGGAAGAACTCTCCGCTTCCGGCCAGGAAGTGAACACCCACAAGGTGGACCTTTCTCAAAAGGAAGAGATCGATGCCCTGTGGGACAGTCTGGACGGCAGAGAGCCCGATGTGTTGGTTAACAACGCCGGCTGGTATCCCTTCAAGAAACTCCTGCAGGTGGACGAGGCTTTCCTCAGGAAGGTAATGGATACCAATCTGAACTCCGCTTTCTGGATGTGCCATCACATGATAAAGCGGAGGCTGAAGAAGGGAGGGGTAATCATAAACATGGGTTCTATCGAGGCTATTTTGCCCTTCGCCCCGGATCTGGTACCCTACAATGTCAGCAAGGCGGGAGTTATCGCACTGACCAGGGCTCTGGCCAGTGAGTACGGCAAGAAGGGTTTTAGGATAAATGCCATTGTACCCGGCGGCATACTGACTCCGGGGACGATGGCAGTGGGCAAAAAGATTGCCCGGTTTGAGTTCGGTATCATCAAAACGGGGATACAATTCAAAACGAGGCTGCCTCTAAACAGGGGAGGGCAGCCGGATGAAGTGGCCCGCATGGCACTGGTTCTGGCCAGTGATTTATCCAGCTATGTCCACGGAGCACTGATACCTGTTGACGGCGGATTCTTGTCCGCTTAAGTAAAACGACTAAATGATAGGTCTTACCTGGATGGCCTGCTCTCTTGATGGGCCGACACAGATGATATTGGCCGGGCAGCAAGAGAGTTCTTCCAGCCTGTTGACGTATCTTCTGGCTTCTGCTGGCAGCTTGGCAAACTCCCTGATGTGGCTGGTCTCGATCTGCCATCCAGGGAGCTCCTCGTAGATGGGATGACACTTCTCCAGGTCGGCTATGCTGGCGGGAAAGTAATCAATTGTTTTGCCATTCAGTCTGTAGCCAGTGCATATTTTAAGTCCGGGCAGGGTATCGAGGACATCGAGGCGGGTTATTACCATACCGGTGAAACCGTTTATCTGGCTTGAAAAGGCGGCGGCGAC
>DAOWDO010000085.1 GCA_030638985.1 Dehalococcoidia bacterium
AATATCAGGGAAAGCCCCAGCACCCGCCAGTTGCGAAAGACCTGCCCCAGTTCCTCATACCTTACCTTGGCCAGCGGCGGATACATCATCAGGATAAGTCCGACGGCGATGGGTATTGAGGTAGTACCTACCTGAAAATGGGTGATAAAGTCGGCCACTCGGGGCATGAAGTAGCCCAGGCCGACACCAATGGCCATTGCCCCAAATATCCAAAGGGTGAGAAAGCGGTCCAACAGAGAAAGCCGGCCCAGCGTACCACCTCGTTCTCTGCTATCTGCCATGTCGCTTAAAGCATCCTAGTTCATGTCGGGCTAGCTCCGGCTCTGCTTCCTGCGCCATAACCGGGAAAGGCCAAAATAGGCAAGGAAAGCGGTGGCGCTGACCAGAATAATGGTCGCCCCCGAAGCCAGGTCGAGAACAAATGAAAGCCAGAGGCCGCCGAAGGTAAAGAGAGCGCCGATTCCAGCCGCCAGCAGCATCATCTTCTTCAGGCTATGGGTAAACTGCCTGGCCAGTGCCGCCGGTATGGTGAGCAGGGCGATAACCAGAATGATACCCACTACCCTGATCAGCACCACCACCGTCAGCGCAATCAGAGATAGCATCACCAGATACAAAATCTCGGTGGGTACACCGGCTACCCGGCCATACTCCTCATCAAAGGAAATGACCAGAAACTCTTTATAGAAAAGCCATACGGTAGCGATGATAATGATATCCAGAACCAGCATAAAGACCAGGTCTGAAGTGGGCACTGTCAGGATATTACCGAACAGGTAACTGAACAGGTCCGGGGCATAGCCGGGAGCCAGACCAATAAAGATTACCCCCAGTGCCATGCCCAGAGCCCACAATATGCCGATGGTGGTATCTTCCGGGAGGCTGGTGCGCCGGGAAACCAGCCCCATGCCCAGAGCCGAGGCCAGGGCAAAGAAGGTCGCCCCCAGCACCGGGCTCATCCCCAGAAAATAGCCAAGGCCGACACCGCCAAATGAGGCATGAGCAATACCGCCACTGATAAAAACAATTCTCTTGGCGACGACATAGACACCGACAATGCCGCAGGCAATGGCCGCCAGCAGCCCGGCCAGGAGAGCGTTCTGCATAAACTGGTACTGGAAGACTTCAAACATACTACTGGTCCTTTGATTCCCGATGAGGGAGGTCGCTGTGGGCGATGACGTGCACCGGGCTGTCATAGGTCCGGGCAAGTTCCTCAGCCGATAGCCCATCCGGCGAGCCGTGATAGAACAGGCGATGGTTGAGGCAGGCCACTTCGTCCACATGGACGGAAACGGCGCTGACATCGTGGGAGACCAGGATGATGGCCATCTGGGCTTTCAGCTTCTCTAACAGCTCGTAGAATTCCACCTGCATATCGAGGGCAATACTGGCGGTAGGTTCGTCAAGCAGCAGGATAGCCGGTTCGGAAACCAGCGCCCGGGCAATGAACACCCGCTGCTGCTCACCTCCGGAGAGGCTGCCAATCTGGCGGTCTTTAAAATCCGGCAGGCCTACTCTCTCCAAGACCCGGGACACCTCGCTTCTATCTTCCCGGCTATAGCGCCGGAGCAAACCACGGCTGCGGTAGCGGCCCATGAGCACCACTTCCTCAACGTTAATGGGGAATGCCCGGTCAAAAAGATTGTGCTGGGCGACATAGCCGGCGAACTTGCGGCTCCGTTCCGGAGTCTGTCCCAGCACCCGAACCTGCCCCCGGCTGGGTTTAATCAGCCCGAGGATAACCTTTAGCAGAGTAGTCTTGCCGCCGCCATTGGGGCCGATTATACCCAGAAACCTGCCCGCTGTCAGCGAGAGGTTTACGCCTTTCAGCACCAGGGTACTGTCGTAGTAAGCCCAGACATCTTCAAGTTTAACTACTTCCCGAGAGTTCATACTACTCCATCGCCTCCACCAGTTCGTCCAGCAAAAGACGCAGATTGGCGATGTAGTCCCGCGCCAGGGAGTCAACCATCACCACCCGGCCATCTATCTCCCGAGCAATTACCCCGGCACTTTCGGGGTTAAACTGCGGGGAGGCGAAAATAACCTTTATGCCGTGTTCTTCGGCTTGCTCTATCAGCCTGGCCAGCCCGGCCGGGGTCGGCTCCTTGCCCTCAACCTCAATGGGAATCATGGTGAGGCCATAGTCCCGGGCAAAGTAGCCGAAGGCGGGGTGATAGACCATGAAGGTTAGGCTCCGGACGCCGGCCAGCCCTTCGCGGATGTCCTGGTCAAGCTGTGCCAACTCCCGAAGATAGGCATCTCTGTTCTGTCGGTAATAAGTAGCGTTTCCCGGGTCAATCTGAACCAGGCCATCGCAGATGTTGCTCACCATGCTCATAGCATTCAGCGGTGACATCCAGATGTGGGGGTCCAGTCCCTCATGCTCCTGTCCATGCTCGTCAACCGCCCCCTGGAGTTCAATACCTTTTGAGCAGTCAACAACCAGCATTTGCCGGTTAACCTCGAGCAGCTTATCCATCCAAATCAACTCAAAGTCAACCCCGGAGCCGACCTTGGCGTACATCATGGCCTGCGTTAGTGCCGTCATCTGGGATGGCGTCGGCTCATAGGTATGGGGGCTGGCCCCGGGCGGCACCATGACCGTGATCTCCACCTTCTCGCCAGCAACATTTTCGACAAACTCGGCCTGAGATAGCAGGGTGACCACCACCCCGATCTTATCCGACGCTTCCACCGACGGCTGACAGGCCGGTAAAGCTAGGGCCAATACCAGCAATAAAGTAAACGGAAAATACTTCATCCGAGAGCCCCTAGGTTAAGGCCAGCTGCCGGCAGTCACCGCAGCGGCCGGTAAACTCAACAAGGTGGCTTTCAATCTCAAAACCGGTCTTGTCGGATATCCTTGCCGCCTCTGCGGCCAGGTTGCAACCAGCCAGGTCAACCACCTTGGTGCACCCGGAGCATATCAGGTGATGGTGGTGTTCCTCCGGCCTTCGAAGCAGATAGTTATGGCAGCTACCACCGGTGTGCACCCGACAGATTAGCCCCAGCCCGGCCAGCAAACCCAGGGTGCGATAGACGGTAACCAGCCCAATACCTGTATATTGCCGGTTTACCCGCTGATACAAGGCAGCCGGAGTCAGGTGCCCGTCACTTCGGGCAATGACGTCAAGAATGGCGCGACGTTGCGGCGTGATTTTATGGCCCTGCTGCCTCAGGAGAGAGACTATCTGTTTCTCATTGACTTCCATTTCAGCCTGCAAATGAAATTAATTTTCAATAAGTGACTTATAATATAGCCAGCAGCACCGCTATTGTCAAGTGGGCTAACCGGTCCCGTGTAATTAAGGGCACACGATTCAGTCCTCTGTGGCCGGGTCAACCCTGACCCCCCGGGACATCACCCAGGCAAGACCGTCCTCGATCTGCTTGTCGTCACCCTCGAGTTCCAGCATCAGCCAGCCCCGATCCTCGGTTATATCAGCCAGCTGGATGTTGGTGGTTATATCAAACTGCTGGCCCAGGTTATAGATAATGGGCTCCTTGAGCAGTTCCTCGGGGAAGTGCATAATGACTCGCCGCTTGACCATCTCAACCCTCCTGACTGAACTCATCCATGGTTTCCTTTATTCGCTGCCTTAGCTCATCTTGGGAAACAGTAATGCCAGCCTGTCTCTCAACCTTCTCCAATCGCCCCTCAAGCCTTGCCTGTTCCCGCAAAACCAGCCGGATGGCTTCTGCCACCGGGTCGGGAAGGCGGCCGTGTTCCAGGTCAAGCAGAGGCTCCCCGCGTTCCCCTGTAACTCTACCTGGAATACCGACCACCGTTGCCCCAGGTGGTACTGAATTAACAACCACCGAACCGGAACCTATCCGGGCGCCGTCACCTATGGTAATGTTCCCCAGAACCACCGCCCCGGTGCCGATAACCACACTATTGCCTACCGTTGGATGACGCTTGCCTTTCTTGCGGGTGGTGCCGCCGAGGACTGCCCCCTGATAGAGAAGAACATCATCGCCGATTTCGGCTGTCTCCCCGATAACCACTCCAGCGCCGTGGTCAATAAAGAAACGGCGGCCGATTCTGGCGCCGGGATGTATTTCAATGCCGGTAAGAAAACGGCCGAGGAAGGAAAGCATACGGGCTGGCAACTGACAGCGGTGGCGCCATAAGAAACCAGCCACCCGGTGCAACCAGAGAGCATGCAGGCCGGGATAGCAGCAGATAACTTCGACGACATTTCTGGCGGCCGGGTCCCTGGCAATAACCGCCCTGATGTCTTCCCGCAATGTCTTAAAAACCATCTTTCTCCGCGTCCTCTACCTCCCTGGCTACCCACTCAAGATAGTCCTTATTGCCGTGGGTTATAGGCAGGGCAATTATTTCAGGAACATCGTTGGAATGAATCTCCTTGACCAGCCGGACTATATCATCAACCAGCGCCGCCCTGGTCTTGACCACTAAAAGGCTCTCCTGGGCCGAGTCAATAGCACCCTGCCACCAGAAAAGAGAGCTTATACCGGGCACGATGCTGACACAGGCTGCTTTTCTCCGCTCCAGGAGTACCCGCGAGATTAGCCGGGCTTCCTCATCGGCTTCGGTGGTGATAAAGAGAACAACACAATCACTATCGGGCACTTTGCCCCTCCACCTAAACAGCCTCAAGCATACGGTCTACGGCCGCCCTGGCCTTTAACCGGATCGGCTCGGGCACTTTGACCTCAGGAGCCATCTCCTCCAGAGACCAGAGTATCTTCTCCAGGGTTATCAATTTCATGTTGGGGCACACAGCCTGCTCCGATACCGGAATGAACTTCTTGCCCGGGTTCTCCTTGCGGAGACGGTGAATTATACCTATTTCCGTACCGACTACCATCTGGGTGACTTCATCCCGCCGGGCATAGCGAATCAATCCGCCGGTGCTCAGCACCTCATCGGCCAGAGCAATGACTTCCGGCCGGCACTCCGGATGGACAACCACCCTGGCCAGGGGATAGTCCTTCTTAAGCTCAATGATGCGCTCCGGCAGAATCCGAACATGGGTAGGACAGAAGCCGGGCCAGAGATATATCTTCTTCTCCGTCTTGGTGGAAACATAGTGGCCCAGATATTTATCGGGGACGAACAATATCTGCTCGCTATCCAGGCTGGCCACCACCCGGACGGCGTTGGCCGAGGTGCAACAGGTATCGGACTCCGCCTTGACCTCAGCAGTAGAGTTGATATAACAAACGACAGCAGCCCCGGGCAGTTGCCGCTTCTTCTCCCTCAACTCTTCGGCGGTAATCATGTTGGCCATAGGACAGCCGGCATTGAGGTCTGGCAGCAGGACCGCCTTCTCCGGAGAAAGTATGGAAGCCGTCTCGGCCATAAAATGGACACCGCAGAAGATGATCACCTCCGCCTGGGTTTGAGCTGCCCGCTGGCTCAACTCCAGGGAATCACCGACAAAATCGGCGATATCCTGAACCTCACCCAGCTGATAGTTATGGGCCAGGATAACCGCCCGCCGTTTTTCCTTGAGGCTCTCTATTCTATCTACGAGCTTCCCGTTGTTATCCAGCACTGCCTGCAATCCTTCGGTAATGTATAGTCTCTTTAAGCCTGCTCCAAAAAACTGAGGTCCAGAATATCGGCAGCCTTAATTCCTTCCTCGATGTAGCCCAGCCCGACCATAAAGTCTATGGTATCCTGGACTATCTCCGGGTCAACGCTGACGCTATAGACAACCCGCTCCATGGAACGAGCCATAATCTCCGGGGTTATGTCTAGAGAGGTGGCCGGTGTTATTCCTCCCGACTGAAGTTCGCCGCCGGCAATCTGCAATTGCATGGCCATGATTACCGCCGTTTCCTGAAGATACGCGTTCACCCACTCGGTAGACCGCTTGGTGATGGCCATCAGTTCTCCCACCAGACCGGGGTTGCTCTCTATGAGCCCGGTGGTAACCACCAGCACATCGCCCTGCATCCCCGGCCAGATTTCCTGACTTCTGACCAGGAGGGGGAAGCCATTGGCTTCAGCCACGGTAGCGTGCTGTTCGGGGATGATAGCGGCATCGAGACTGCCCGAAATGAGGGCCAAAACCGCATTCGCAGGGCTGAATCTCCGTATGGTCAAATCCTCAAGCTCATATCTCTCTATCATAAGTTTGAGAAGAATATCGGTTACCGTGCCCTCTCGCAAGCAGCCGATAGTCTTGCCCTGCAAGTCAAAAATGCTCTCTATCCCCGGTCTGGCCATCAGACTATAGCCGTACTTGTGCACCCCGGATATTATCTTTATCGGCACCCCGCGCGCAAAGGCGGTGATGGCTCCCGTCAGGCCAAGATAGCCAACCTGGATATCACCCCGGGCCAGCGACGCGGCGATGGCTGCTGCCGATTCATAGACCTGGAAGACGGGTAGCATCTCCAGCCCGGCTTCATCAAACCAGTCGTTGAACTGGGCAACATAGGCGCAGGCGGCGTGGTTATTGAACTCAACAGCTACCTTGACAGTCGAGTCCTTCCCGGCGCAGCCACTGCCTGCCAGCACTATGGTCAGGGTAACCGCCAGAAACAGAGTAAAAGCTCTTCTTGCCATTCCTCCTCCTATCATACCAGATCAAGGAACCAGGGCGGGCTTATCGGCCCGCAGCATCTGGAAAACACCGGCCTTTACCAGCCGCTTCGGCCCCAGGGTAAAGCCGGCCTCTTCTATTTCCCTGAGCAGGGTATCACCGACCAGCATCCGGTATGCATCCTCATCCTCAAAAAGCCTCATAAATGTAGCAACCGCCAACCTGGGTAAAACTGCCCGGGCCAGGTGGAAATCAAGGATAAAAAGGCTGTGGTCTGGCTGGAGAACCCTGTAGATTTCCCTCAGGGCATTTTGCCGCACCGGCGCAGTCATCTCGTGCAGACCGAAGGAGATAAAAATCTTATCAAAGGCAGCTTCAGGGAAGGGCAGCTTTTCACAATCGCCCCTACGGAAAAAGACAGGCAAATCCCGCCCCGCCTTTCGCCTGGCCAGGGAAAGCATTTCCGGCGACAGGTCGACACCAACCACCCGACCGCTCCCCCAAACTTTTTCGGCAATGAGCAGGGCCAGTGTCCCGGTACCACAGCAGATATCCAGCACCTGCCCACCTCCCTGGGGAGCAGCAAAATCAATAAATGCCCGGCGCAGCCTGCGTTCACCGCCGAAGGGAAGCATAAAAAGCCAGAATACTGGATCGTATAAACGGGACCAGGCCAGTCCAAACCTTGTTTCGCCGCCGGCGTTTGTTGGAGCCGCCACAGTATTAGTTACTTTCTTTTGCAACTAGACACTACCTAGCCCTTATACTCGGTCAGGGCATCATAGAAGGCCTTCCAGAAGGGGTCGACAATGGGATGCTCCAGTTTTTTCTCACTGCCGGCATCAATCAACACCATCCCCTGCTCCGGGGGTGTCAGCTCGCCTACTGTGGAGGACTTGATGCCCTTGCTATTCAGGACATCTATTAGCTCATCGGCCTTATGCGGCCGGCAGATGATTATCAGCGTCCCTTCACTGATGGAAGCATAGGGGTCAATGCCAAAGTAACCACATATCTCGGTAATGCAGTCCTCAACCACAATTTGCTCTTTTACCACCCTTGCCCCTAAACCGGCAGCTTCGGCCAGCTCGTAGAGGCCGCCCCATATGCCGCACTCGGTGGCATCGTGCATGGCGGCTACGCCATCCTCCCTGACGCCGACGCTGACTGCGATCATGGCATCTTCCACCACCGACATCTTGTAGAATATCTCTTCCGCCCGCTGCCTGAAGCCAGCGCCAAACTCACGCTCGATAAGCCGGGGGAACATGGCGGCGAAAATGCCGGTGGCCTCAATCGCCGGCCCCTTGGTAATGATAATCTTGTCTCCAGCCCGGGCTAGTGCCGGGGTAACGTACTCATCCTTACTGCCAACACCGACCACGGTGGCACCACCAACCATGGGATAGTGGCAGTTCTCATACCTGGCGGTATGGCCACAGATTACCGAGATGCCAAGCTTCCGGCATTCCTGGTGCATCGTCTCCCAGACAATCTGTAACTGCTCCTTGGTTATCTCCATTGGCAGGTTGAGGTCTATGGACAGGTAGCGAGGCGGCAGGCCGCAGGTAACCGAATCAGAGGCCAGGATGTGAATGGCAAACCAGGCCGCCCTCTCCCAGCCGTACTCAGGGACGATAAAAACCGGATCGCAGGTAAAGGAAACCGCCCTACCACCAATCTCGGCTATGCCGACGTCGGTGCCGTGCCTGGGGCCTACCAGTATCTGCTCGCTGCCGGCCCCCAGTCTGGGGAAGATGAGTGCATTGAAGATTTCGGCCGAAATTTTGCCAATTTCCGGGATTTCAACCATCCAGCTACACCTCCTCATACAAATAAAGCCAGCTCACTCATGACCGCTATAGCCCGGACAAGCAGCCGGCTGTCTATTTTGTTATTCGCTTTCCTCACCCAGAGACTTCAGAAATACTTCTGGAATCTCCGGCATGTGGCTGTCTACCCAGCCTCTGAGGCAGCCCAAAGAACAGAAACTGTAATGATCGATAGATTCGGTGCCCTTTAAGCAGGATACTATGTGCCAGCCAAGCAGAACACGGCAGGGCAGCTCTTGCTGGCCGAGCTCCACCGTCTTGCCGCAGGAATGACAGGTGCAGCTTCGATCTACCATTCCATCCTCAGGTTCTAATTAGCAACCCCTCCAGCCTGTACCAGCCACGTCTGGCAGATTATTTTGGCTGCAGGGTGGTAACAATAATGTTAGCCGTTGGCCAATGCGGTGTCAATTCCGAAGTGAGGATTGGCCACAGGTCAGGCCTTACCATCTATTTTGCTTCGCCACGTTCTTTGTAGACCAGCCGGGATAGCCATCTGCTCAACTCCAGCAGGATGATCAGTGGAATGGCGATAATGCTCTGATTTATGGGGGCAAAGGGGGGTGTTATGATGGCCGCCAGGACAAAGGCCAGTATGATCCACAGCTTACGCCGCTTGGCGAGCCACTGGGGCGTCACCAGCCCCAGCCGCGCCATGAACATTATTATTATCGGTGTTTCAAAGACCAGGCCCACCAGCACAATCAGCCTGACGACCACGGAAATGTAGTTTTCAATCCTGATTTGGGCGTCGGCGATGCCACTGCCGAAATTAAACAGGAAGTCCAGTGCCGGGGGCAGGGCGACGAAGTAAGCAAAGGCAACACCGGCAAAAAACATTATGGTAACCGCGGGCAGTATCCGGTAGATATAACCTTTCTCCTTGGAGGTGAGCGCCGGGGCAACAAAGCCGAAGAGCTGATATACCAGAAATGGCATGGCGGCTATAATGCCGGTGGCGAGGGATACCTTGAAGAAAGTGCCGATGAACTCCGTCAGCTCGATATAGACCAGATTGGCGTTTGCTGCTGGCGCCTTTAAGATTTCAAAGATCTGCGGGGCAAAGATAAAGGCAAGACCGGTAGTGACGGCTACGACAATAATTGACCTTACAAGCCGGTCCCGCATTTCCCGAAGATGCACCATTATTGGCATCTTGCTGGGGACATATTTGCGGCTTTCGGCTTTGGTTACCACCTTATACTACCTTGCTATAACTAATCCCAGGCGCTAAAAAGATGCTGATTAACCGGTTTCATCCCCCATCTCGTCTTCCCCGGGGGGAGCCACATCGCCGGAGCCCACTGCCTTTACCGGCTCTTTCTTTGCCGCCTTCTTTTTTGGAGTCTTTTTGGTTTTACCGGCCTCTCCATTCACTGCCTCCGATGCTTTGGCCAGGTCTTTGGCCCCCTTGTCCAGGGCTTCTTTGAACTCCTCCGCCCCTTCGCTCAGGGTTTTCTTTACACCCTTGGCCTCGGCATCAATCGTCTCCGCCAAATCCTTGGCTTCTTTCTCCAGCATTTCCTTCACCTCTTTACTGCTGGCATCGATTGTCTCGGCCAAATCCGCAGTTTCGGCATCCAGAGTCTTTTTCACTTCTCTAGCTTCGGCAGCCAGGGTTTCTTGAAGCTCGGCGGCTTCACCCTTCAAGGTAGCTCTGATGTCGGCGGCGGTGCTTTTCATATCCTCAACTTCTCCATCCAGATCCAGCGCCTTTGTCATCTCGCCGGAAAACTCGCTGGTCATTTTCCTGATGTTCCGTACTAGCCGGCCCGCCTTACGGGCATACTCCGGTATCCGGTCTGGCCCGGCCACCAGCAGGATAACGGCAAGGATAACCAGTATCTCAAGAAGACCAATATCAAAGAAGCCCATTACCTATCCCTATAAACATAAAAAGAACTAAGCTGCAGCCCACCTGTACATCCTACTTAATACCGGCGAGGGCGGCCATTCCCCCGGGTTGAAACAAAAAGCCGCCTCAGAATTAGATGACCTCAAAGTCGTCCTCGGCAACCATTAAAGAGGCTAGTCTAACTTCCTTATGACCTTTCTCTTCTTTCTGGGCCCCTCATCGTCATCACGGTTACTCTTGCCACCACCCCGCAACGAGCGCACCCCTTTGCCGACAAACTCAATAATCTGGGGCAGTTTCCCGGCACCGAAGATGATAAAAATGATGATCAGGATGAGGATAATCTCAACAACTCCCAACCTAAAGGGCATGACTCCCTCCAGTGTAGACAGGTATCCGAACCTGGCGGAAAGAAATAAAAATCTGCCTCCTCCACCCGACACCAAAACTACTTACACAAACAGCCATCGATATCCCCCTGGATTGCCGGCTGCGCTGCTATCTGGCACACTCTCCCGAGGAGAATTCCACCTTAAGACAAGGAAATGCAGCCACCGGCAGGTTCCATACTTCATCGGCGATGCTAAAACAGCCCCCTCAGCAAGAGACACAATAACAGGATGACCATAACACCTGATAAAACGCTGTCTCGGCTAGAGTTTTTTTGCTTTCTCTTAGGCTTCGGTCTTAGCCTCGGTTTTTTCCTCGGCTGGAGCCGTCTCGGCTTTTACCTCAGCCGTCTTCTTGGCGACCCTCTTCTTCTTCCTGGTCTTCTTCTTGGGTTTCTCCTCATCCTCTTCGTCGCCAGTCTGCCCCCTCTTGAAGGCACGTATCCCCTTGCCAAAGGCAGCACCGACTTGCGGCAGTTTGCCTACCCCAAAGACGATGAGGATAATTACCAGGATGAGTCCAATTTCCAATGGCCCTGGTGGTCTCATATAACAACAACCCCCTTACTTTAGTGATGCTGCTGGCCGCCAACAAGATGTCGCCCCACCTCTTTTAATTAACTTTAGAAGCATGGGCCAGTCACCCTGTTGCAGCAATGCTTACCATAGAAAATATACACAAATCACCATACGCTGTCAAACATATCTGTTGTCAAGTGTCAAAACTTGATAATCAGCCAAGAAACGATATAATATTCACCGACCCTATTAGTGCCCACGATAGGAGAGGGACCGATTGGAGAAGAAAAATCTGCCAGTGGCGGCTGTACACCCGGCTGACGCCGAGTTCCGGTGGGGAGAGCGTACTTACGTCATGGGCATAATAAACCTTACCCCGGACTCTTTTTCGGGAGACGGGCTGGGCAGCGATATTGAGGCAGCCAGTGAACAGGCAGGACGAATGGTGGCCGAAGGCGCCGATATAATAGACATCGGTGGTGAGTCCACCCGACCCGGCGGTCAACCGGTATCCGCAGATGAAGAACTGAGGCGCGTCATACCGGCGCTGGAGAGGCTGGCCGGAGAGCTTTCCGTGCCCATAAGCATCGACACCAGCAGAGCCACCGTCGCCAGCCGCGCCCTGGCCGCCGGTGCCAGCATAATCAACGATGTCTGGGGCCTGAAGAAGGACATCAAACTGGCCGAGGTAGCCGCTCTAACCGGAGCGGCAATCATCCTGGCCAGCAACCAGCGCCACCAGTCCTGCAGGCAGGACATAATGACCGGGGTAATCTCCAGCCTTGAGCATAGCATTGCCACTGCCATAAAAGCCGGCGTCGATGAGCATAGAATCATCATTGACCCCGGCATCGGCTTTGGCAAGACGCTGGAGCAGAATCTGGAGATTGTGCACCGGCTGGCCGAGCTAAAAAGCATGGGCTATCCCATACTTCTGGGCACCTCGCGCAAATCAATGATTGGTCTGGTGCTGAATTTGCCCCCCGACCAGCGGCTGGAAGGGACAGCGGCCACGGTGGCCATCGGCATAGCCAACGGGGCTGATATAATAAGAGTCCACGATGTCAGGGAGATGGTGAGGGTATGCCGCATGAGTGATGCCATAGTCAGGAGAAAACAAGGTGGTTGTTGACATGGTAACGGTTTATCTCGGCCTTGGCTCCAACCTGGGTGAGCGCCAGGAGAACCTGGACAAGGTGCTGGATTACCTATCGCAACGGCTTAAAATAACCGGGGTCTCATCGGTCTATGACACCGAGCCGGTGGGCAACCCGCAGCAACCCCGCTTCCTCAACATGGTCTGCTGCGTCCGCACCATGCTCAAGCCAGGTGAATTGCTGATTCTGGCCAAGGGCATCGAGAGGAAGATGGGCCGTCAACCGGGCAGGCCCAACTCCCCCCGCCCGATTGATATCGACATCCTGCTCTACGGCAGCGAGGTTATCAATTCCCCCGACCTGGTTATACCCCACCCCAGGCTGAGCCGGCGGGCCTTTGTGCTGGTGCCGCTGGCCGAGCTTGCCCCCGACCTAGTACATCCACAAAATAATAAATCGGTCAAAGAACTGCTTAAAGAAGTCAAGCTGGGCGTCCAGGGAGTGCTTAAACTGGAGGACAATGGCTAGATATGTACCAAATATCTGTAGAGGAGCACTTTGACGCCGCCCACGCCCTGCGCGGTTACAGGGGCAAGTGTGAGGCGCTGCACGGCCACCGCTTCCAGGTGGTGGTCAGGGTCAGGGCTTCCCGGCTGGATGACATCGGCCTGGCCTATGACTTTACCGAGCTAAAGGCAAAGCTGAGGGCAATACTCGAGCGCTTTGACCACAGCTGCTTAAACGACGTAATGCCCTTTGATAAGATAAACCCCTCCTCGGAGAACATCGCCGCCACCATCTACGGTGAAATGAAGGCCCGGCTTGAAGAAGCCCCGGTTACCCTGGAGGCGGTGGAGGTGCGGGAGTCCCCGGAGAGCGGGGTGGAGTACCGAGAGGGGTAGCGATTGCCCTCCGGCATACCCTCTGGATTATCCCGCTTTTTGCTTGTTTCGCCGTCTTTGTTGTGCTATTATTGCCCTAGGCGAACATGGTCACCGAAAAGGAAAAAGCACTGGAACTAGCCTGCGAGCGTATTGAAAAGCAGTACGGCAAGGGCGCCATCATGAGGCTGGGAGTGGCGGCCTCGCTGCCAGCGGTTGAGTCCATTCCCAGCGGCTCACTGGCGCTGGATATCGCCCTGGGTATCGGTGGTTTTCCCAGAGGGCGGGTTACCGAAATATTCGGCCCCGAGGGCTCTGGCAAGACCACCCTGGGTCAACACATAATCGCCGAGGCCCAGAAGCGGGGCGGTACTGCCGCTTACATCGATGTTGAGCACGCCCTGGACCCAAAGTATGCCGCTATCTGCGGTGTTAACCTGGACGAACTCCTGATCTCCCAGCCCGATACCGGGGAGGAGGGTTTAGAGATTACCGAAGCCCTGGTAAGAAGCGGCGCCGTTGATATCATCGTCATTGACAGCGTGGCCGCCCTGGTCCCCCGGGCGGAGATTGAGGGGGAGATGGGCGATGCCCATATCGGTCTTCAGGCCCGGCTGATGTCGCAGGCACTGAGGAAGCTGACAGCAGCCATCGGCCGCTCGGGAACAGCGGTGGTCTTCATCAACCAGCTCCGAGAAAAGGTCGGCATTGTCTTTGGCAACCCGGAGGTAACGCCGGGCGGCCGGGCACTCAAGTTCTACAGCTCGGTGAGGACCGACCTGAGGCGGGTGGAGACCATCAAACAGGGGAACGTGGCCGTCGGCAGCCGCGTCCGGGCCAGAGTGGTGAAGAACAAGGTGGCCCCACCCTTCCGCACCGCCGAGTTTGACATCATGTTTGACTCCGGCATCAGCCGGGAGGGTGACATCGTTGACCTTGGTGTCGCTCTGGGAACAATCAAGAAAGCCGGTGCCTTTTTCTCTTATGGTGACATTCGCCTGGGGCAAGGTAGAGAGAGTGCCAAGAAATACCTGAAGGAGAATCCTGAGCTGGCTCAGGAGATCGAACGGCAGGTAAGAGCCTCAGCAGCCACCACCTATAATTCCACAAATAGCGATTGACCCATCGTTTAAAGATGAGTCAATAGATATAACAGATGTAGGCGCAACAGGGCTGAGGCAGCTGCCTTAGGCCCTGTTTATTTATGGAGATTATGAAATGGCTGAAATAACCGCCCTGCGCACCAGCCAGGGCAGCCGCCAGCGGGTAAGGCTGTTTCTGGACGGCAGTTTCGCCTTTAGCCTCGATGCCGAGGTCGCCCTGAAGGAGGGGCTTAAGATGGGGCAGGAGCTGGCCGAAAGCCAGGTCAAGGCCCTGGCCCAGGCTCAGAACTGCCACCGCTGCCGCGGCGCTGCCACCCGGCTGCTCGGCTACCGGCCGCGCAGCGAGCATGAGCTAGCGCAGCGGCTGCGCCAGCGTGGTTTCGATGTAGCAACCATTGACGCAGTGCTGACCACACTCAAGGGGCAGGGACTGGTGGACGACAGCTCCTTCGCCACATTCTGGAAGGATAACCGACAATCTTTCAGCCCGCGAAGTAAGTGGCTGACCAGACAGGAGCTCCGGCAGAAAGGGGTGCCGGCAGAGGTTATCGACCAGGTTGTCAGCACCATCGATGACAGCGACAGCGCCTACCGGGCAGCTAAAAGAAAGGCCCGTGGCCTGAAAGGGTCCGACTACGACAGCTTTCGCCGCCGTCTCGGAGGATTCCTGCAGCGCCGCGGCTTTAACTACCGGGTAATAGCCACCACCGTTGAGCGGTTGTGGCGGGAGGGGGATAGGCCGGATAGAAATCCATTTGACACCCAATTGACCACATAAGTAGTATTATCTACCAGGCTTAGGCCCCTGAGAAGCATCATATAAGTAACTGAAAGGGGGATACAAAATGGAAATAAACGCAACAGCTGCAGTAATAGCCATATTCTTTAGCTTTGTCATCGGTGTCGTTTTCGGCGGTATGGCCCTGCTCCTATCCCGGGGGTTCATCGCCAACCGCCAGATACGTCTTGCCCAGAAGAAAGCGGCCAGAATTCAGGCCGAGGCAAAGCACCAGGCCAAGGATATCATCAACGAATCCAGAGGAGAGGTTGAGCGAGTCAAGGCAAGCACTGATAGCGAGTACCGTGAACGGCGCACTGAACTGCAGCGCCAGGAGAACCGGCTCAGCCAGAAGGAGAGTAACCTGGAACGTAAACTGGGAGAGGCCGAACAACGAGAGCGCCAGCTGACCAGCAAGGAGAAGGAGGCAGAACAAATCCAGGAAAAGCTGGTCGAAATCAAGGAGAGCCAGTTAAAGAAGCTGGAGCTGGTTGCCGATATGACCAGCGAGGAGGCCAAGCAGTCGCTCCTTGACAGGATGGAGGCCGAAATGCAGGCGGAGTCTGCCCGGCGCCTTCGTGAGTGGGATGCCAAAATAAGGGAAGAGGCCGATGAGAAGGCCCGGGAAATTCTGTCCCAGGTCATCCAGCGTAACGCCTCTGAAGTGGTATCGGAGACGACGGTCAGCGTGGTACCCCTGCCCAGCGATGAAATGAAAGGGCGGCTCATCGGACGAGAGGGACGTAATATCAGAGCCTTGGAGCAGGCCACCGGTGTTGACCTGATTATTGACGACACGCCGGAGGCGGTAACCCTGTCCAGCTTTGATGCGGTGCGGCGGGAAGTAGCCCGCCGCTCGCTGGAGAAGTTGATTGCCGACGGCCGTATCCACCCGGCCCGCATCGAAGAAGTGGTGGCCAAAGCTAAAGAGGAAGTCGAGGCCGCCATCAACAGTGCCGGAGAGCAGGCGGCCTATCAGGTTGGGGTACATGGCCTCCGTCCCGAGCTGATACGGATCCTGGGCCGCCTTAAGTACCGCACCAGCTATGGCCAGAACGTCCTGGTACACTCTATCGAGGTAGCCAACCTGGCCAGTTTGATTGCCACTGAACTGGGCGCCAATGTGGCCACCGCTAAGAGAGCCGGCCTGCTCCATGATATTGGCAAGGCCGTCGACCACGAGGTGGAGGGCACACACGCCGTCATCGGGGCCAACCTGGTCAAGCAGTGGGATAAATCCAAGGAAGTGCTCCAGGGCGTCTCCGAGCACCATCTGGAGACCAGCGATACCAGCCTCTGGGGATTCATCGTCTCGGCGGCCGATGCCATAAGCAGCGCCCGGCCCGGAGCCAGACGGGAGTCCCTCGAAAGCTACCTGAAGCGGCTCAAGGAGTTGGAAGAGATAGCCAATAGTTTTAAAGGGGTCGAGAAGGCCTACGCCATTCAGGCCGGCCGCGAAGTACGCATTCTGGTCAAGCCGGAGGACATAGACGACCTGGGTTCCATGAGACTGGCCCGGGATATTGTCAAGAAGATTGAGGAAGGCCTTGCCTATCCCGGTCAGATAAAAGTGACCGTTCTTCGGGAGACAAGAGCCGTGGACTACGCTAGATAGAAATCATAAAACTGGGGTATCTTGTGTTAGTATTGGCCATCGGAGACATTGTCGGCAGCCCCGGCAGGCAAGCCATAAAACAGCTTCTACCCGGCTTAAGGCAGCAATACGGGCTAGACCTGGTTATCGCCAACGGCGAAAACGCCGCCGGCGGACTGGGGCTGACCCTGTCCACCGCCGACGAGCTACTCGGCGCCGGAGTTGACGTTATAACCTCGGGCAACCACATCTGGGCGCAGAAGGAGATTATTCCCTACCTCGATAGTGAGATTCCCATTATCCGACCACTGAATTATCCACCGGGGGTGCCCGGCAAGGGATACCTGGTGTTCAACGACCGGGCGGTAGTGGTCAACCTGATAGGCCGCACCTTTATAGGCAACTTTGACTGCCCCTTCCGCGGCATGGATAAGCTGCTCGCCCAGCTTGACCCCGGGCACAGGGTTATTATCGTTGATTTTCACGCCGAGGCAACCTCGGAGAAGGGAGCTCTGGGCCACTACCTGGACGGCCGCGTCAGCGCCGTACTGGGCACCCATACCCACATAGGCACCATCGACACCCAGCTGCTTCCCCGGGGGACGGCCTATGTCACCGATATCGGCATGACCGGCCCGACCAACTCGGTTATCGGCGACGACACCGAGAAGGTACTCCGCCGCTTTTTGACCATAATCCCGCACCGATTGTCGGTGGGAAAGGGCAAAACCGTCCTCAATGCCGTTCTGGTAAAGATTGACGAGGAAAGCGGACGGGCGGCTGCCATTGAGAGAATCAGCTGCGAGGCAGACTCGTGACTGCCGGGATAGACCTCCACATCCACACCACGGCCTCCGACGGTAAGTTCAGCCCGGCGGAGATTGTCCGTAAATCGGCGAACCTCGGGCTGGGCGTCATTGCCATCTGCGACCACGACACCGCCAACGGATTAGAGCCTGCGCTCAAGGAGGCTGCTTCCTTTCCCCACCTCAGGGTAATACCCGGCATTGAAGTCAGCACCCATGCTCCGGGGAACGAAGTCCACATCCTCGGTTACTTCATAGACCACACCGACGCCAGGCTCCAGGATATCCTGGCCAGCCTACGCAATTCGCGCCGGGAGCGGGCACAAGCCATGACCAGCAAGCTGAGAGGTCTGGGCGTCAACATCGACTGGCAGAGGGTCAAGCAGATTGCCGGCGGCGGCTCTATCGGCCGGCCCCACATTGCCCAGGCCATGCTGGAGAAGGGCTACATCGGCTCGATTAAGGAGGCTTTCACTCGCTATATCGGGCAGGATGGCCCGGCCTATGCTGAGCGGCACAAGATAAGCCCGGTAGAAGCAGTGACCCTGATAAAAAAGGTGGGTGGCCTGCCGGTGCTGGCACACCCGACCACCATTAACGAACCAGAGGCGATGGTCAGTCGGCTAAAGCCGGCCGGTCTGGTTGGCCTGGAGGTCTACTACGACGATTACAGCGAGGATGAAAGGCGGCGCCTGGCCAGGCTGGCCGACAAGCACGGCCTTATTGCCACCGGCGGCAGTGATTACCACGGCCTGGATGACACCGCCGAGACTCTGCTCGGCGAAGCTGATGTGCCCCAGAAGGCGGCCGAAGCACTCTTTGCCCTGGCCGGGCAACGAACGCTCAGAGCGGCCGGCTTATTATAGAAGTTATGTCCATTGAGTTTATTTTATTGAGCATCGGTGCCTATCTTCTAGGTTCGGTGCCGGCCGCCTATCTGGCTGCCAGGTGGTACCGCGGCATTGATATCAGGAAGCACGGCACGGGCAAGGTGGGCGCCGCCAATGTGCTCAGCTCCGCTGCAAAGTGGCTGGCCATCCCGGTGGCCGTATTTGACATCGGCAAGGGGGCACTGACCGTCTGGATAGCCCAGCTGCTGGGGCTGGGGGCGGCCGCCCAGGTAACGGTGGGCATCATCACCATCGTCGGGCACAACTGGCCTGTATTCCTTCGCTTCCAGGGCGGGCGCGGTATCTTTACCACTCTGGGCGTTGTCACCATGCTCTCACCGTGGCTGGGACTAATCATTCTGGTCACGCCCTACCTCTTCGCACCGTTGCGGCTGGTGGCCTTCGGCGTCTTTCTGGACCTGGCTGCTATGCCAATGCTGGGCTGGTTTTTCAGCCAGCCGCTGGGCATTGAGGAAAGACTGCCGGTCACACTAGGCCTCATTGCCATGATGCTGCTGGGGCTATCAAAGAGAGTGATAGCGCCCAGGACTCCACTCAGCCAATCGCTGCATCCGCTGGAGCTGTTTTTCAACCGCCTGCTATTCGACCGTGACATCAGGGACAGAAAAGCCTGGATAAGGTGGAAATCTTAAGCAAAAGCCGGAGAGCTAAAGAAAGGCCGCCGTGATATTATGAAATGTACTGCTCACCCAGGAGAAAATGTCGCCGCTTAGCATAACATACTGGGGAATCCCGGGTTACGCCATCTTCTGGGTGCTGACCGTAGCCGCCTTTGGCCTGTTTTTTTACCGGATTTCCCGGCTCATCCGGTATATGTTTCTGGGGCAGCAAGAGAGAGGCTTCGGCCACCTGCTGCGCCGGGCACTGAAGACAGCGGCCATCACCGCGGGGCAGTGGTGCCAGCTCAAGGGCATCACCTTCAAGGACAGGGCGGGCATAGGCCACGCCATTCTTGCCTGGGGCTTCTCTGTCTTTGTCGTCTTCTATATGGTGTTTATCATAATCGGTGCCGGCTTCGGCCTCTCGGAGACGCTGGAGCACGGCGCTTTCTTTTACTACTACACCTGGATTATGGACATCATCGCCCCCGTCGTGGTTCTGGTCATCCTGTGGGCCATCGTCCGCCGCTATATTATCCGGCCGCCGCGGCTACAGGGGGAGCAGACAGCAGAAGCCCTGGTCATCCTGATAACCGTGCTTCTACCCCCTATAACCCACCTCTTCAAGATAGCCACCGGCATCGCTCTGGGCAATCCGCCAGCAGGTCTGGGCGGCGCTCTACCGGCGGTAAGCTCGGCACTAAGCAATATCTTTGTCGGTATGAGCACAGGCTCGATAGAGACCGCCCACGCCGCCTTCTTCTGGGCAAACTGGCTGGTCATCCTGTTTCTTCTGGTCTGCATCCCCTACTCCAGACACTTCCATATGGTTGCCTCGCTGTTTAACATCTTCTTCCGTTCACCGCTGCCCAAGGGTGCTCTGCGCTCAATCGACCTTGAGGCCGCCGAGACCTTCGGAGTCGCCAAGATAACCGACCTTACCTGGAAACAGGTGCTTGACCTCTATTCCTGCGTCGTTTGCGGACAGTGCCAGGACGCCTGCCCGGCCACCGCCAGCGGCAAGCCGCTCAACCCCAAGAAGCTAATCCAGGACTTAAAGAAGCACCTCCTTGAAGCCGGGCCGGAGCTGCTCAAGCCCCGGGGCGGTGGTGAAAATCCGGGCGACAAGCCGGCAAAAACGCTGCCCGGTGAAGTAATAACCGGAGACGAAATCTGGGCATGTACCACCTGCCGCGCCTGCGATGAAATTTGCCCTCTTTATGTTGAGCACATCGATAAGATCATCGATTTGCGGAGAAACCTGGTTCTGGAGCAGGCATCCCTTCCGGAAACCGCCGAGCAGGCGCTCAGAAGTATTGAGACCCGTGGCCATCCGTGGCGGGGGACTACCGCCTCGCGTACCGACTGGGCACAGGACCTCGATATAAAAACACTGGCTGAAGATAGTCAGGTTGACTTCCTGTTCTGGGTCGGCTGCACCGGCGCCCTGGAGGAAAGGAGCACCAAAATAAGCCGCTCTCTGGCCCGGGTCCTTGAGCTGGCCGGTGTCAACTTCGGCATACTCGGTGCCGAGGAAAGCTGCTGCGGCGAGCCGGCCCGCCGCCTGGGCAACGAGTATCTCTTCCAGATGCTGGCCGAGAGCAATGTCAAGATACTGCAAGGCTACGGGGTGAAAAAGATGGTTACCGCCTGCCCCCACTGCTACAACACCTTCAAGAACGAATACCCGGAGTTTGGCGGTAAATTTGAGGTCTGGCACCACACCGAGCTTATCGCCCTTCTGCTCAAAGAAGGACGGCTGAAAACCAACCAGGGGACTGGCGGGCTTATCACCTACCACGACCCCTGCTACCTGGGCAGATACAACGATATCTATCAGCCGCCAAGGCATCTCATAAGAAGCCTGCCCGCTACCAGGCTGGTTGAGACGGCGAACAATAAAAAGCGGGGTTTCTGCTGTGGTGGCGGCGGCGGCCGTATGTGGCTGGAAGAAGAGAGCGGTCAGAGAATAAGCAAGCTGCGCCTTGAGCAGGCGCTAAAGACAGGGGCCCAAACTGTGGCCACCGCCTGCCCCTTCTGCCTCCAGATGCTTGACGACGCGGCAAAGGCCGGGAACGGCGATGTCGGGCCTGTGGTGATGGATATAGCCGAGCTGGTGGCCAGAGCAGCCGGCGCCGGGCGGGACTAGCCGTCGCTGCCCCTTTACCCCACAAACCGGCAGATATTATTCAGGCAGCACCGCCAGCACAGCGGCTCCCTGCGGCAGGCATCCTTGGCCAGTTGTACCAGCAGGGCGTGGTATTCATTAAACAGCCCGGCATCGGCCGGCAGGTAAGCCATAAAGAGCTGCTGGTAAGAGGCGTAACTATCGTCTGCCGGTGCCAGGCCAAGGCGGTTAATAATGCGCCGTGTGTAGGCATCAACAACAAAGACCGGCTTGGCGGCGGCATAGAGTATTATCGAATCGGCCGTCTCCGGCCCGATTCCACGGACAGCAAGCAGCTCACGGCGCATCTGCGGGACACCAAGGGCAAACAGCTCATCAAGATTATCGCGGTAGTGGCTACCCAGCCAGCCGGCCAGGGACTTGAGCTTTTTAGCTTTAGCATTATAGTAGCCGCTGGAGCGGATTATCAGCGCCAGCTCAGACACGGGCATGCGGCGTATCGCCGCCGGGGATAGCACCCCGGCTGTCTTCAGACCATCAATAGCCTTGGCCGCATTTCTCCAGGAAGCCTGCTGGGTGAGGATGGCGCCAACCATTACTTCAAAGGGTTCATCCGCAGGCCACCAGTGCTGCCGTCCATATCTTTTCAGAAGCCGCTGGTATATGTCCGCAAGATAGCGTCCTATTTGTTGTCTGACCATGGTGGCTTCGTAGCTTCGGCTGCTGAGTCATATCCCGGGATATAGGGCTTGATATCAATAACCGGCGTGCCATCAACGGCGTCCAGCCCTTCCACCTGGAGCACGTTGCCCTCAATATTGAGCAGTTTTACCAACTTCTGCCCCACCGGATTTGGCCGGTAGGGAGAGCGGGAGGCAAAAAGCCCGACCAGGGGCATCTTCGGGTCGCCCTTGTATCTAACCTTGAGGGCCATCTTATCCGGGTCAACTGCCTTATGCATCCAGCAGAGTACTATAATGTGAGAAGACTCTTCCAGTCTATAGAGAGCTTCAGCGAGACTTCTATCAACCACAATCTCGGAGACTATCCCGTTCCAGTCGTATTCCTGACGGGGTGTCCACTTTACTTTACTGCGGACATAGCCGATTGGTTTAACGGTAAACTGATTATCACACACGGCAAGGTACTTCCCGGGCAATTATACGAATGCTCAAGTAGCCTGTTTCGGCTATCCCAGCGGATTGAGGGTCAACAGTTTTCGAGCAATTTCGGGATACCTGGCGATGAAGAGCAGTTCGTCCTCTACCAGTGGCTTGTGGGACTCGACATTGGCATACCTGACCAGTTCCAGAACCTGGTTGGCTTCTTCTTTGCCTGAGAAGGTCACCGACATCTTTCCCATGACGTGGCTGAAACCGGAGATGCCGCTGTACTCTCCGGCGCTGATTTCCCTTCCTGTATCCACCATCTCCGGCTCTCCCCGGCCCAGCTCTTCATAGCCGTATAGCTCGTAATTCTCCGGGTCCTTGAGCACGCCGTCAGCGTGGATTCCGGACTCGTGGGCAAAAGCATTGGCACCGACACCCGGCTGGTTAATTGGTATCGGTACGTCAAAAGCATAGCTGGCAAACCTGGCTATCTTCCAGGCCTTTGACAGGTCTATGTGATTGCCAAGCTGGTATTTATCGGCGAACCCCTTTGACTTGGTAACTGCCAGAACGGTGGCCACCAGGTCGGCATTGCCAGCTCTTTCGCCGATGCCGTTAACCGTGGTATTGATATAGGCATCCTGGCCGCCATCGATAGCCCCTTTTGCCCCGCTCAGTGAAGTGGCCACCGCCATACCCAGGTCGCCGTGGCAGTGCAGTTCGATGGGAAGGCCGACATTCTCCGCCAGCGCCCTGGCCGTTTCATATATGGTGAAGGGGTTATCGTAGCCCAGGGTATCGCAGTAGCGCAGCCGGTTGGCACCGTGCTCCCTGGCCGCCAGGCCAAACTTAATCAGGTAGTCCAGGTCTGTCCTGGAGGCGTCTTCGGCATTAACACCGATGCTCTCGGCGCCGTGAGCCCAGGCAGCGTCAACCGCCTCGGCCATGTTATCTATAATATCTTCCCTAGTCTTCCTGCCCTGAAACTTACCCTGTATCATCTGGTCTGAAGTGGATATGGAAAGGTTGAGGTGCTTGATTTTGGGCACCGTCTTAAAGGCGGTCTCCACATCGGCGACAATAGCCCTTATCCAGCCCTCCAGGCGGATGGGCTTAAGCACCCCCATCTCAGCAAGC
This sequence comes from Dehalococcoidia bacterium, assembly GCA_030638985.1. Taxonomy (GTDB): domain Bacteria; phylum Chloroflexota; class Dehalococcoidia; order Dehalococcoidales; family DAOWLH01; genus DAOWLH01. Next base: position 23,269 of record DAOWDO010000085.1, read on the forward strand.
TCCAGGTTGGCCTGAAGGTAGTTGGATTCGTGCTTGGTGGTGGGAAAGCCGAACTCGGACTGAAAGACCCCCATATCATTCAAATAGATGTTAACCAGCGTCTTTTCCAGCTTGGATAGACCCAGCTTAGCCGTCTGCACGCCGTCACGGTTGGTAACATCAAGCAAGTATATTTTGGGCAATTAGAGCCACCCCCTGTTGGCAATTCTGGAACCCCGTTCAGGCAAAATATTATCATAGTAGCCCTCTCATAGCAAATAATGTGCTACAATTACAGCACACCAAGAGTTAGATTTAGCAGCAATGACTCCGACAAGAAGGTTTTTATGGGGGATAGCCGCCCTGGCTGCCATTATCTCGGCCGGCGTCGCCGGTTATATGCTGATTGAGGGCTGGTCTTTCATAGACTCCGTCTACATGACGGTAACAACCATAACCACAGTTGGCTACGACGAGGTTCATCCGCTAAGTGAAGCCGGGCGGATTTTCAGTATCTTTTTGATCATCGGCGGTGTCGGTGGCGCCCTCTACTCTTTGAGTGCCGTTGTGGCCTTTGTGGTAGAGGGGGAATTCGGCACCAGGCTGGGGAGGAGACAGATGAAAAACAGGATTGCTAAATTAAAGAACCACTTTATCATCTGCGGCTACGGCCGGGTAGGGCAGGAGATAGGCCGTTTCTTCGCTGAAGAAGGGGTGCCTTTTGTTGCCATCGACAACAACCGGGAGAGCACTGCCATTGCCGATAAAGAAAACCACCTCTACCTGCTGGCCGATGCCACTAACGACGAAGCACTCAAGGAAGCCGGCATCGAACACGCCCGCGGTCTGGTGGTGGCTGTCGGCAGCGACCCCGACAGCACCTACATAACACTTTCGGCACGGCAATTACGCCCCGACCTTTTCATCGAAGCCCGGGCCTCTTCAGACGAGGCCGAAACCAAGCTTAAAAAGGCCGGCGCTGACCGCATCATTTCTCCCCAAAGAATCGGCGCCCGGCGCATGGCCATGATAGCACTACGCCCGGCAGTGGTTGACTTTATTGATACTGTAACCTACCGCCACGGTCGGGAGCTGCAGATGGAAAACATAGCCGTCAATGATGGTTCGCCCCTGGCCGGACAGAGCGTGGCCGAAATCAGCCGCCGCACCAAAGCCACCCTGCTGGCGATAAGCAAAAAAAGCGGACGCCTGCTGGCCAACCCGCAACCAGAAGAAATCATCGAAGCCGGCGACATCCTGGTGGCAATGGGTACCCGGCAGCAACTTATGGCTTTAGAAAAAGTTTGCGAGAGGTGTTAGCTGATGAAAAAGCATAGAGTGGGTATCGTTAATGTTACCGGTTATACCGGAATTGAACTGGCCAGGTTGCTCATCCAGCACCCGGGGGTGGTACTGACATCGGTTACCGGGCGCAGTGCTGCCGGCAACCGCCTGGATGCCGTCCTCCCCCACCTGATAGGCACCGACCTGGTCATTGAAGCCGAACTGGGCGATGTAGAGTTGGCCTTCTCGGCCATGCCCCACAGGGAGAGTGCCCCGGAAGTCCGGCATCTTCTTGACCGTGGTATCAGGGTGGTCGATTTGAGCGCCGACTTCAGATTAAGGGATGCCGCCCAGTACCCGGCCTGGTACGGCTTTAACCACCCGGAACCGCAATTGCTGGAGCAGGCGGTCTACGGCCTCACCGAACTCCACCGAGACGAAATCGCCTCCGCCCGGCTGGTGGCCAATCCCGGCTGCTATCCCACCGGGGCCCTTCTGGCGCTGGCGCCAGCGGTTAAACAGGGGCTAATCAACGGACATTTTATTATCGACAGCAAGTCCGGTGTCTCCGGAGCCGGCAGGTCACTTGACCTCAAGGCCCACTATGCGGAGGCCAATGAGGACGTCACCGCCTATGCCCTGGACGGACACCGCCACCTGCCGGAGATTGTACAGGAGCTGAAGCAGCTCCGGCCGCAGTCCTCTCCAGCGGTAACCTTCGTTCCCCACCTGGTACCGATGACCAGGGGTATACTGACCACCTGCTATACTCCACTGCACGACGAGCTGGCCAGCAGCCCGCGGGGTAAGGAGAAGCTGAGACAGATTTACCTTGATTTCTATAAGGATGAGCCCTTTATCAAGGTGGTGGCCACCCCACCCCACAGCAAGCACACCCTAGGCTCCAATATGTGCCTTATCCACCCGACGATAGACACCAGGACCGGCCGGCTGGTGGTGGTGAGCTGCCTTGACAACCTGGTCAAGGGCGCCGCCGGCCAGGCAGTCCAGAACATGAACCTGATGCTGGGGCTGCCCGAGACCACCGGACTTGAGGCACTGGCGGTCTGGCCGTAAAACCGGTTATTGCCCCGCGGGTTTGACTCTGCTATGCTTTAGCCCGCTGTGAAGAGCAACGTAACCGGCAAAACCGGCTTTGTCACTGCCGACTACTTCAAGATTACCATCTTGTTTTTTGCCCTCACTGCTCTGTCGCAGGCCATGCATGGCA
>DAOWDO010000098.1 GCA_030638985.1 Dehalococcoidia bacterium
CTAAGCTCACTAGCCCCTCAAGCTAGCGTGTCTACCATTCCACCATCTCGGCGCTGGCAGGAGTGGGAGGACTCGAACCCCCGACCGGCGGTTTTGGAGACCGCTGCTCTACCAGACTGAGCTACACTCCTAGCCGCTAATCATACTATCACAAAACGGCAAAAAAGATAAGCCCCAAAGGGGGCACATTATAGTCCATTAGCCTCCCGGTGTCTATCCCAGGGAAGGCCGGGGCAAATTGACACTCCTCCGGTCAGACGCTAGAATGCGGTCAGCGCGAAGGGGTGGGCTATTGCATCAAAAGGCAGTCCTTGATAACGGCATAAGGGTTATCACCGAGACCATGCCTCAGACGTGCGCCGTGTCTGTCTGTCTCTTTATCAACGTCGGCTCCCGCTATGAGAGCGACCAGATGGCCGGCGTTTCCCATTTCATTGAGCACCTGATGTTCCGCGGTACAGACAAGCGGCCAACCGCCCGCGGCATTTCCGAGGCTATCGAGGGAGTGGGTGGCATTCTTAATGGGGGCACTGACCGGGAGGTAACCCTGTACTGGGCCAAGATTGCCCGGCCTCATTTTAACACTGCTCTGGATGTACTGGCGGATATGTTCTTGCACTCCAGGTTTGACCCGCAGGATATGGAAAAAGAGCGCCAGGTCATCATGGAAGAGATAAACATGAGCTACGACTCTCCTCCGCAGCGGGTAAGCCAGCTGATTGATGAGCTGCTGTGGCCGGAGCACCCTCTGGGGCGCGATGTCGCCGGTAGCAAGGACACGGTGGCCGCCATAACGCGGGATGCCATGATGGACTATCTGGGCAGCCAGTATCTACCAGCCAGAACGGTGGTGGCCATTGCCGGTAATATGGAGCACGAAGAGGCGGTAGCTGCTGTCAGCCAGGCTATTGGCAGTTGGCCCGGCCGGGAGCCGGCGCTGGGGCCTGCCGGCTATCAGCCGCAGCCAGGGCCGAGGCTGTGCATTGAGACACGCCAGATTGAGCAGGCCCACCTGTGCCTGGCGTTGCCCGGCCTATCCGTCTTTCACCCGGAGCGTTTTACCCTTGACCTGCTCAACGTTGTCCTCGGAGAGGGTATGAGCAGCCGCCTGTTCTGTGAGATTCGTGACCGTCTCGGTCTGGCCTACAGCATCAGTAGCTTTGTTGACCATCTGTCTGATGCCGGTTCTCTGATTGTTTACGCCGGCGTCGAAACGAAGAAACTGCCGGTGGCCATTGGAGCGATTCTGGGGCAGCTTGCCCTGCTCAAAGAGGAAACTATCTCTCAAGAAGAGCTGGCCAAAGCAAGGGAGATGTCCCGGGGGCGACTCTTGCTGCGGATAGAAGACAGCCGCAATGTCGCCGGCTGGCTGGGAGGCCAGGAGACTATGACCGGTGAAGTTCTCACTGTTGACCAGGTGATGGCAAGTGTTGATGCCATCAACGCCGAGGACGTTAGAAATCTGGCCCGGCGGTTATTCACCACGGAACAGCTGCGTCTGGCGGTGGTCGGCCCGGTTGCAGCGGATGAACCCCTCGAGAAACTGCTGAAGCTGTAATATAATAAAACAGCCGCAGTCATAAAGGACATTTCTATGTTAAACAAAAACAGGGGATAAAAATGGCAACTAATACGAGTTTCGAAGTGTATGGCTACCGGACAAGCTCCCGTTTCGGCAGCCGCCTTGAAGTGTCAGTGGACAGCCGGACGGTGTCGGTCACCGGTCCGCGGGTAGGAGTCACCATTTATCGCCTGTGGATAGCCCTGCAGGCGGCCTTCCTTACGCTGACAGTGCCAGCGCTTCTGGCGGCCGTAATCCTTTGGGACTGGAGGTATCTGGTTACCGCGCTGGCGCTGGTGCTCGTTTACTGGTTCATGAATGCAGTCGGAACGTTTGCCCTCTGGGAATTTCAGACTATCACGTCATTTGACCGTGCAGGTTACCAGACCACCTCATTCCCATTGAGTGCCGTCAAGCGTGTCAAGATAGGCCGCGGCTGGGCCAGAAACGGCCTCTGGCTGGTCATCCTGCCGTTTATCGCCCCGCTCAACAAACAGTCAGCAGGGCGCGTCATGTCGTTCGAGGCGCCGGATGGGAATACGGGACAAGATGCGGTCTATGCTTTTCATATGCGCACTGAGGGAGATGCCCCCCGGGCCCTGGCGAAACTTCTCGAAGGCAAATAAAAGAGGGGCTCTAAGCCCCTCTTGAATACCGCAATAAAGACGGCAGCTATTAAAAACGAGTGGTTAGCGGTTAACTAATACATGCCCTCCATGCCGCCTGGCGGCATAGCTGGCCCTTTCTCCTTCTCCGGGATATCGGCTATCAGCGATTCGGTAACCAGCACCATGTTGGCGATGCTGGCGGCATTCTCCAGGGCCGACCTGACTACTTTGGTGGGGTCAATAATGCCCATCTCGGCCATATTGCCGAACTCGTCGGTCTCGGCGTTGTAGCCGACTCCGGGAGGGCTCTTCTTGACGGCGTCAGCGATGACAGCGCCGTCTTTGCCGGCGTTGTTGGCAATCCAGCGAATGGGCTCCTCTACCGCCTTGCGGATGATGCTGACACCGGTGGCCTCATCGCCACTGAGGCCAAGCTTGTCCAGGACCTTGAGTGAATTGAGCAGACTGATGCCACCACCGGGTAAAATACCCTCCTCTACTGCTGCCCTGGTGGCTGATAGGGCGTCCTCAACCCGGTGTTTCTTTTCCTTCATCTCGGTCTCGGTGGCAGCGCCGACCTTGATTACGGCCACACCACCAGCCAGGCGGGCCTGCCTCTCCTGGAGTTTCTCGCGGTCAAAGTCGGACTCGGTCTCATCTATCTGGGCCTTGAGCTGCTTGATTCTATCCTGAATGGCCTCTGGCGAGCCCTTGCCCTCAATGATGGTGGTCTTATCCTTATCAGCGACGACGCGGCGGGCACGTCCCAGGTCTTCCGGGTTAACCGAGTCGAGCTTGCGGCCAACCTCCTCGGTGATTACAGTACCGCCGGTGAGGACGGCTATATCCTGGAGCATCGCCTTGCGCCGGTCGCCGAAGCCGGGGGCCTTGACCGCCAGTATATTCATGGTCCCCCTGAGCTTGTTGACCACCAGGGTAGCCAGGGCCTCGCCGTCAATGTCCTCGGCGATGATGAGCAGGCTCTTGGTTACCTGGAGTATCCTTTCCAGAGACGGCAGAATCTCAGCGATGGCCGAGATTTTCTTATCCGTTATCAGGATGTAGGGGTCTTCAATCACCGTCTCCATGCTGGCGGCGTCGGTGACAAAATAAGGGCTGATGTAGCCGCGGTCGAACTGCATGCCCTCGACGTACTCCGTCTCGTACTTGGTGCCCTTGGATTCTTCTATGGTAATGACCCCGTCCTTGCCCACCTTCTCCATGACCTCGGCGATCATGTTGCCAATCTCGCCGTCCTTGGCTGTTATGGTAGCCACCTGGATAATCTGTTCCTTGCCCTTTACCGGGGTGGAAACCCGGGCAAGCTCGTCCATAATGGCGTTGGTTGCCTTCTCAATGCCCCGCTTGAGGCTGATGGGCTCGGCGCCGGCGGCTATGTTCTTGAAGCCCTCGTTGACAATAGTCGCCGCCAGGATAGTTGAGGTTGTCGTGCCGTCACCACAGGCATCATTTGTCTTGCTGGCCGCCTCTTTGACCAGCTGGACTCCCATGTTCTCAAATGGTTCCGGTAGCTCAATCTCCTTGGCTATGTTGACGCCGTCGTCAATTATCGTTGGCGCCCCCCATTTTTTGTCCAGGGCTACCGGATGCCCTTTAGGGCCCAGGGTTACTCTAACCGCGTTTGCCAGGACGTCAACTCCCTTCTTCAGGGCGTGCCTGGCTTCTTCACCAAAAATTATCTGTTTTGCCATCTTTTCCTCCTTCTATCTTTCTTATTTGGTCTTCTTGGCCAGGATGTCCTTTTCGTGCAATATCATCATTTCCTCGTCATCAATCTTGATCTCGGTACCGCCGTACTTGGCGTAGATCACGATATCGCCTACTTTGACGTCCATCACCACCCGCTTTCCATCCTTGCCTAGCAGGCCTGGCCCAACTGCGATTACCTCTCCTTCTTGAGGCC
>DAOWDO010000082.1 GCA_030638985.1 Dehalococcoidia bacterium
CAGCAGGTGATTGACGCCGCCGCCAGTCACCAGCGAAAGGTATTCGTCATCGGGCGCAGTATGATCGATAATGTGCGGATGTCACAGGAGCTGGGCTATCTCAAGGCTCCAGAAGGCACTCTTGGCCGGATTGACGAGCTGCGTAACTTTCCCAACGACAGGATTGTTATTCTTACCACCGGGAGCCAGGGTGAGCCCACCTCGGGTCTGGTACGCATCGCCAACCGCGACCACCGCCAGGTCAATATCGTTCCCGGCGATACCGTGGTGCTCTCAGCGTCACCCATCCCGGGTAACGAGTCCCTGATTAATCGGACGATAGACAGCCTCTTTAAACAGGGAGCCGAGGTATTTTACGGTAAAGCCACCCAGGCCCATGTCCACGGACACGGTAGCCAGGAAGAGCTAAAACTGCTAATCAATGTGGTCAAGCCGAAATTCTTTATGCCCGTTCACGGTGAATACCGCCACCTGACCCTTCACGCCAAGCTGGCCCGGTCGGTAGGCCTGCCCAGGGAAAACACATTCGTCCTCGAAGACGGTGACGTGCTCGAACTGACCCCCAACTGGGGCAAGGTAACCGGCAAGGTCGCTTCGGGCAACGTGTATGTCGATGGCTTAAGTGTCGGCGATATCGGCGGCATCGTCCTGCGCAACCGGAGGATGCTGTCACGGGATGGCATCGTGGTGGTCATTATCGCCGTCAACAAGCAGACGGGCCGGCTGGTGGGTCGGCCTGATATAGTGTCGCGAGGTTTCGTCGACATCAACGAAAGCAAGGACATGATGGAGGAGAGCCGCGACCTGATAGCCAAAATCCTGGACCACGGTCACAGACACACCGCCGAGTGGGGATTTGCCGATAATAAGGTCAGGGATGCCCTGAACCGATTCTATTACGAGAAGACCAAGCGCCGCCCCATGATTCTACCCGTTATGGTCAAAGTCTAGCCGAGTGCCATGGCCAAGAAGGTTGACAAGAAGAAGGACAAGCCTCAGGCCGACAGGAAAAGGGCCGGGTTAAAATCTGAACGGAGACTGACGACCAGCAGCTTCTTCCGCTTCTGGGTCAGGCCGTTAGTCCGGCGGCTGCTACTGCTGGCTGCCATCCTGGTACTGCTCTTCTGGCGGTGGGATGCCATTGCTTCCTGGGCCGATGGCTTCGCCGAGGCCACCATCGGACTTTTCGGCTGGGGACTGGTGCTCATCGGCCTGGCTGCTCTGATAATAACCGGAACTATATTCCGCAGGCAGCTATCCGATTTCATACAGCGGTGGAAGCTCTACCAGTGGAATAAGTGGCTGGGTGGCGTCGCCCTCTTCTTCTCCATCTGGGGCATACTGGCTCTCTTTAGCCTGGGTGGCAACTTCGGCAAGGCTATTATTAGCAGCAGCCTGCCTATCGGGATCCTCCGGGTAATGGGTCTGGTCCTGCTGGGCACTATTTTAATTGCACCCGGATATTGCCTTGGCCTTGTTAAAAAGATGCTCCTCTGGTTGATTAACCTGTTCAGGATGCCGCAGCCACCCCCCACCCCGGCAGACAGAGAACAGTTCCGCGAACCACTGCGCCCGCCGAGCCATGACCGGCCGGCTGCCACTGAGGAAGCCCCGCCAAAGAAGCTCGTACCACCAGCGGTGCTGGTACCCCCGGAGATGGCGGCTACGGAGGCAGCGGCTACTGTTAGAGCAGCCACTTCAGAAGAACAGCGGGACTTAAAGCAGGTGGCCCAGGACGTGTGGAAAAAGTACGGGGAATCAACGTCGCTGGCTGTTGTCGACGGCTGGCGCTTGCCGCCGATTGATATTCTGGACAGGTCCCCCGAAATCGAGTTCGGCGAGGCGGATAACGTCCAGAGGGCCAGGCTGATTGAGGACGCCCTGGCCAGTTATGGTGTCGATGCCAAGGTCGTTCAGATTAACGTCGGCCCCACGGTTACCCAGTTCGGCATTGAGCCTGGCTGGGACCGCAGGTTGAAACAGGTAAAGGAAAGAGATAAAGACGGCAACGTTGAACTGGCGGAGAAAGAGATTTCCCGCACCAGGGTCAAGGTGGAGAGAATCACCTCGCTGGCCAATGACCTGGCCCTGGCGCTGGCGGCGCCAACAATCAGGATTGAAGCGCCGGTGCCGGGCAAGTCGGTGGTCGGCATTGAAGTGCCCAACACCTCTTTCGGTACCGTCAGCCTCCGCGGTGTAATAGAGACCACCCCCTTTCAGAAGATTCTGGCAAGGTCCAGCCTGTCTGTGGCGATGGGCAAGGGCGCCGGTGGTGAGGCGGTCTCCGGCGACCTGGCCAAAATGCCCCACCTGCTTATCGCCGGTGCCACCGGTAGCGGCAAGACAGTCTGCCTCAATGCCGTCATCTGCTGCCTTTTGATGTACAATACTCCCTTTGACACCAAGTTCATCATGATTGACCCCAAGCGGGTGGAGCTGACCCCGTTCAACAGCCTGCCCCACCTGGTGGCGCCGGTTATCGTCGACACCCAGAAGGCACTGAGCACCCTGCGCTGGCTCAACCAGGAGATGGATAAGAGGTACCAGAAGCTGGCCGCTTCCGGCTCCCGTAACATCGATGGTTACAATAAGACCAGGCAGGGTAGCGAAAAACTGCCCAACCTGATACTGGTTATTGATGAGCTTGCCGACCTGATGATGGCCGGCTTTGACGAGGTGGAGCATATCCTGTGCCGCCTGGCCCAGCTGGCCCGCGCCGTCGGCATCCACCTGGTGGTAGCCACCCAGCGGCCGTCGGTAGATGTCGTCACCGGACTTATCAAGGCCAACTTCCCCACCCGCATCAGCTTCGCCGTCACCTCTCAGGTAGATTCGCGCACCATACTCGATATCGGCGGCGCCGAAAAGCTGCTGGGGCGGGGCGATATGCTCTATATGCCCACCGAAGCGGCCAAGCCCAAGCGCCTTCAGGGGTGCTTCGTCTCCGAGACCGAGGTGGAAAGGCTGGTCTATTTCTGGGGCAGCCAGAAGGGGGAAGAGGCCCCATCCCAGCTCAAGGTAGAGGACATGGTGCCCACCATGGCGGCTGGAAGAACAGATGGTTATCCCCAGGACCCCCTGCTGGAAGCCGCCCGCCAGCTGGCCGAGCAGCACACACATATATCAACCTCATATCTGCAACGGAAACTGCACATCGGCTACCCCCGCGCCGCCCGCCTTATGGAGCAGCTTGAGGAGGAGATGGAGAAGGGGGAGGGGGAGGAAGGTTAAGGTTCTTCCTCTCTCAAGGCTGTCTCGGGATCCTCGTTCTTGACGAGCACCCTGAAGGCCGGCCTATAGCCTACTGCCTCGCCGGCTTCAGCTAAAATACGGAGGGTGGATTCCTTAGCTAAAATACGATAGGCGAATTCCTTGTCGCTGATTTCCTCCATCTCCTTTTTGGCACGTTGCAGCGTGTCTATCTTCTCCTGCCTAGTCAAATGCACCTTACATCACCTCCTTTCTCTAGGAGTTAGGTTAGTGTTCGCCACCTGTTAACCAGTGCTTCACCTAGAGAGGTAGCAATAACACACTCGTATCACTCCTAAATAGAATTGGCCCTCTTGTAAGGGCCAATTCCACCAGTATTATAGCGAGCACTCGGGGTGCCTTGTCAACCTCATTGACACCACCTGTTATAGTAGTATAACCCCTCGCTTATGAGGGGGTGTCACTTCCCCCTTAACCTCTTCAATATTGCATCCATGTAAACTTTAGCTAAATTCTTGCCGTGCTTGGCCATGCGCTCCTTCTTCTTCTGCAGGCGCTTGTCCCGGCGCTGCTGCCTGGTCTCCATCTCTTCATCGTTCATTGGGGCAACTCCGCAGTCGCCAGCTGGCGGCGCAGCTCGATAATGCGGTCGCGCAGCAGGGCAGCTTTCTCAAACTCCAGGTTCCTGGCCGCCGTCTTCATCTGCTTCTCCAGGTCATTGACCAGGCGGGCAATATCCTCCCTGGTTTCGGGGGCAGACACGTACTCGGCACGGGGCTCGGCCACCGCCTTCACCCGCTCGGTGATGTCCCTGATGGCCTTCCTGATTCCCTGCGGGGTGATGCCGTGCTCTTTATTATATGCCACCTGGATACGGCGGCGGCGCTGCGTCTCGTCAATGGCCCGTTTCATGGAGCCGGTGATGGTATCGGCATACATGATGACACGGCCGTCTATGTGGCGGGCGGCCCGGCCCATGGTCTGAATCAGCGCCCCTTCCGAGCGCAGAAAGCCTTCTTTATCGGCGTCAAGGATGGCCACCAGGCTGACCTCGGGCAAATCAAGCCCCTCCCGCAGCAGGTTGATACCGACGACGACGTCATAGATGCCGAGGCGCAAATCGCGCAGTATCTCCACCCTCTCCAGAGTCTCAATCTCGGAGTGCAGGTAGTGAGTCCTGATGCCCATCTCCAGGAGGTAGTCGGCCAGCTTCTCCGCCAGTTTCTTGGTCAGGGTGGTCACCAGACAACGCTGTCCCCTGTCCACCCGCCGGCGTATCTGGTGTATCAGGTCGTCCACCTGCCCCCTGGTCGGCTTTATCTCGATAGTCGGCTCAAGGAGACCGGTTGGCCGGACAAGCTGCTCCACCACCTGCTGGCTGTGCTGGTACTCGTATTCGGATGGGGTGGCCGAGGTGTAGATAACCTGGCCGATACGCTGGCTGAACTCGGTAAAGTTGAGCGGGCGGTTATCCAGCGCCGATGGCAGGCGAAATCCGTAGTCCACCAGCGTCTGCTTGCGTGAAAGGTCGCCCTTATACATCCCCCGAATCTGCGGTAGCGTCATGTGAGATTCGTCGATGATTACCAGGAAGTCATCGGGGAAGTAGTCCAGCAGTGTCCACGGCGGGCTGCCCGGCGGGCGCTGCGACAGGTGGCGGGAGTAGTTTTCCACGGCGTGGCAGTAGCCGGCTTCCTGGAGCATCTCTAAATCATAGGTGGTACGGGCTTCCAGCCTGGCTGCCTCCAGCAGCTTGCCCTGCTTTTTCAGCTCGGCCAGCCTCTCCCCAAGCTCCTTGCGGATGCTGTCGATAGCCAGCAGCAGCTTCTCCTGCGAGGTGACAAAGTGTTTGGCCGGGAATATGTCCACCGAATCCAGGCCAGCCAGAAACTCACCGGTGAGCGGGTCCATGCGGACGATGCGCTCAATCTCATCGCCAAAGAACTCCATCCTGAGCGCCATCTCCTCGTAGGACGGCTGGATTTCCAGGGTATCGCCCCGCAGGCGGAACCGGCCGCGGGAGAAGTCTATGTCATTGCGCTCATACTGCATGTCCACCAGCCGCCGTAGCAGCACTTCCCGGCGGTAGCTCTTGCCCTTCTCCAGCTCAAGGACAAAGCTGCGGTCCTCCTCCGGCTCACCCAGGCTGTAGATACAGGATACCGAGGCGACAATGACCACGTCCCGCCGCTCGAAAAGGGCACGGGTGGCGGCGTGGCGCAGCTTGTCAATCTCCTCATTGATGTCCACTTCCTTCTCAATATAGGTGTCGGTGCGCGGCAGATAGGCCTCCGGCTGGTAGTAGTCGTAGTAGCTGACGAAGTATTCTGCGGCATTTTCCGGGAAAAACTCCCTGAATTCCGAATAGAGCTGGGCGGCCAGCGTCTTGTTGTGGCTGATGACCAGTGTCGGTCGCCGTACCCGGGCGATGACATTGGCTATGGCAAACGTCTTGCCGCTGCCGGTGACCCCCAGGAGCGTCTGCCCTTTATCGCCCCGGTTCAGGCCGGCGACCAGCTTCTCTACCGCCTGGGGCTGGTCGCCG
>DAOWDO010000002.1 GCA_030638985.1 Dehalococcoidia bacterium
AGGAGGGGGGAGAACATTGCTGGGCTAGCCCCTCTTTCTTTTTTTGCCCCCTTCCCCCGGGAAGGGGGATAAGGGGGGATGGGTCTACCGGAATAGCATAAAAGGCATAGTAAAAACGGGGGGGGGAGTTTTGACCCTTTTCTTTTGCCGGATGGTGTGCTACAATGCGGGAAAGCCTGAGCTTGGTACTCCTCCTGGTGGTTAGAGCGGGGTGGAACCACCCGTTCCCATCCCGAACACGGTAGTGAAACGCCCTAGCGCAGACGATACTGAGGGGGCAACCCCTTGTGGAAAATATGCCACTGCCAGGGGGGACTTTAGTTCAGGCCTTTTTCTTTAACTTTGGTTTTTAGCTTGAATTGTTTTGACCTTTAGCCTTATTTGATTTATAATAGTGTGGATTTACCTTAGCTGGCTGTTGTGGATATGTGGTAGAAGTGTTAAGGAGATAGCATGGCAAGCCGTTTCGATAAGTTCTCAGAGCGGGCTCGTCGGGTGCTCACCCTGGCGCAGGATGAGGCGCAGCGCCTCAACCACAACTATATCGGCACCGAGCATGTCCTGCTGGGTCTGGTCCGTGAGGAAGAGGGGGTGGCCGCCAAGATCCTGGCCAACATGGGTGTAAGCCTGGGCAAGATGCGCTCTGCCATTGAATACGTCATCGGCCCCGGCGAGAAGCCGAGCACCGGTGCCACCGGGCTTACCTCCCGGGCAAAACGGGTCATTGAGCTTGCCATAGATGAGGCCCGCCAGCTGGGGCATAATTATATCGGCACCGAGCATTTGCTGCTGGGACTGCTGCGTGAAGGCGAGGGAGTGGCCGCCGGTGTTCTGGATAGCTTTAATATCACACTGGAGCGGACACGGGCCGAGATTACCCGCTTCCTCTCCCAGAGTGCCACCAAGTCCCGTCTTGCTCGTACCGCCGGCCGCACACCTACGCTGGACCAGGTCGGCATTGACCTGACGGCGGCTGCCCGGGCGGGTAAACTTGACCCGGTTATCGGGCGGCAAAAGGAGATTGAACGGGTAATACAGATCTTAAGCCGCCGCACCAAGAACAACCCGGCGCTTATCGGTGAGCCCGGAGTGGGCAAGACGGCCATCGTGGAGGGCCTGGCCCACCGTGTCGTTGAGGGTGATGTGCCCGAGACGCTGGAGGGGAAACGGATAATAGCCCTTGATATGGCAGCCGTAGTCGCCGGAACCAAGTACCGCGGCGAGTTCGAGGAGCGGTTGAAGAAGGTCATCGATGAGCTTAAAGCCGCTGGCAATTGCGTATTATTTATTGATGAATTTCACACCATGGTCGGTGCCGGTGCCGCCGAGGGTGCCGTTGATGCCGCCAATATCCTCAAACCTTCGCTGGCCAGGGGTGAGCTGCAGTGCATTGGTGCCACCACCCTTGACGATTACCGCAAGCACGTGGAGCGGGATGCCGCCCTGGAGCGCCGTTTCCAGCCGATTCTGGTAGAAGAGCCCTCGGCTGAGGAGGCCCTGGACATTCTGCGCGGTGTCAAAGACCGCTATGAAGAGCATCACCAGCTGACAATTATAGACGATGCACTGAGTGCTGCGGTTAACTTTGCCTCCCGCTACATACCGGACCGTTTTCTGCCGGACAAGGCAATAGACCTTATTGATGAAGCGGCGTCAAGAGTCAGGATCAAGCATCGGACCAAGCCTGTCTCCCTGAAGAAGCTGAAGAAGGTTGAGGAGCGGTATCGCCAGGATAAAGAGGCTGCCCTGGCCACTCAGCAATACGACCATGCCGCCGAACTGCGCCAGCAGGAGATCCAGGTTGAGGAGAAGATAAAGAAGCTGGAAGAGGAGTGGCAGGCGGAGCAGGAACAGGAAAAAACGGAGGTAACCGCCGAGGATATCGCCGAAGTGGTCAGCATGTGGACCGGCATCCCGGTGGTGCAGATAGCCAGCGACGAGACCTCCCGTCTGCTTGATATGGAAAAGGTGATGCACAAGCGCATTATCGGGCAGGATGAGGCCATCACCATCATCTCCCGGGCGGTGAGGCGGGCACGGGCCGGCCTCAAGGACCCGAGGCACCCAATCGGTAATTTCGTCTTTCTCGGCCCGACCGGTGTCGGTAAGACGGAGCTGGCCAGGGCACTGGCCGAGTTCATGTTTGGCAACGAGGAAACCCTCATCCGGCTGGATATGTCCGAGTTCATGGAGAAGTTCGCCGTGTCGCGGCTGGTGGGGGCACCCCCGGGATACGTCGGCTTTGAGGAAGGCGGCCAGCTGACCGAGGCGGTACGGAGAAAGTCATACTGCCTGATACTTCTGGATGAGATTGAAAAGGCTCACCCCGACGTCTTTAACATACTGCTCCAGATATTTGATGATGGCCATCTCACCGATGCCAAGGGCCGCCGGGTGGACTTTCGCAACAGCATTATCATTATGACAAGTAATATCGGCGCCGACCTTATCCGCAAGGGGGCTGCCATTGGCTTTGCTTCCCGAAGTGATGAGGCCAAGACGGAGCAGCAGTCCTACGAGCGGATGAAGGAGAAGCTGCTGGCCGAGATGAAGAAGTCCTTCCGGCCTGAATTCCTAAACCGCATCGATGCCGTCATTGTCTTCCATCCGCTGAGCCAGGAACAGATTCGGCAGATAGTCGACCTGATGCTGGTTTCAGTTACCAAGCAGATGGCCGAAAAAGAGATAAAGCTGGAAGTGACTGAAGCCGCCAAGGACCTGCTGGGCAAGAAGGGCTACGATGAGATCTTTGGTGCCAGGCCGCTGCGCCGGGTGATTCAGGATATGGTTGAGGATAAGCTCTCTGAGGACCTGCTGCGGGGCAATTTCCAGTCCGGGGACACCGTCGTCGTTGACCTGGAAGAAGAAGAGATTGTGGTTCGCTCTGCACCTGTGAGCGCCCTGATGGGAGAGGAAGAGGCGAAAGCACTTTAGGCATAACCCGGAGGATATTGACCAGGGCGGCTTGAGTGGGGTATACTCTTCTCCGCCCTTTTTGTTTAGCTTAAAAGCGGTAAGGCAGGTAAAGCAATGGAAGTTGACTGGGGGCAGGCCTGGCAGATAGGCCTGACCGGTTTTGGTCTTGTATTTGGCGTGCTGGTCGTCCTGGCCCTGGCTATGTGGCTGACCGGCTGGCTGCTGCGCAAGATGGGTTCTGCCGCCGATACCGCCGATAAAAAACAGGAAAGCTAGAGACTAAATGCTATTCGAAACCGGCTTTGCCGGTCTCAGCTGGGGCTCCGTGGTGATGTTTATCATCGGCGGGGTCCTTCTTTATCTCGGCATTGCCAAAAAGATGGAGCCGCTGCTGCTGGTGCCCATCGGTTTCGGCATTATCCTGGTCAACCTGCCCTTCGGCGGCCTGATGGAGACCATAGTCAATGGCAACGTGGTTGAATCCTATCAGGTAGGTGGTGAGCCGGCGGGTGTCCTCTCCCGGATTTTTGCCTATGGCCTCGCCTGGGAGCTGGTTCCGGTCTTCATATTCCTCGGCCTGGGGGCCATGACCGACTTTGGCCCCATCATCGCCAACCCGAAGACCCTGCTGCTGGGGGCCGGGGCGCAGTTCGGTGTCTATTTTGCCTTTTTCATAGCGCTGCTGCTTGGTTTTAGTATCAACGAGTCGGCTTCTATCGGCATCATCGGTGGTGCCGACGGCCCGACCACCATCTACCTGACCAACCGCCTGGCGCCCACTTTCATCGGGGCGACGGCGGTGGCTGCCTATACCTACATGGCGCTGGTGCCCATCATTCAGCCGCCGATAATCAAGCTGCTGACCACCAAGAAAGAGCGGGCAATCTACATGAAGCCCCAGCTGAGGGAGGCCTCCAAGCGAGAAAAGATTCTCTTTCCCATAATCGCCTCCGTTATTATCATCCTGCTGGTGCCTAAGTCTGCCCCGCTTATCGGCATGTTTATGTTTGGTAATCTGCTGCGGGAGAGCGGAGTCACCGACCGGCTGGCCGATACCGCCTCCGGGGCACTCATCAACGTCCTGACGGTGCTGCTCGGCCTGAGCGTGGGCGCCTTTATGAGCGCCGGAAACTTCCTGCAGTTGGACAGCCTGCTGGTCTTCGGCCTGGGGATAGTCGCCTTTTCCTCGTCCACCGCCTTCGGCATCCTGCTGGCCAAGCTGATGAACCTCTTTATCAAGGAAAAGATAAACCCGATGATCGGCGCCGCCGGCGTCTCCGCCGTGCCCATGGCGGCCCGGGTGGTGCAGAAGATGGGTCAGCAGGCCAACCCGCGGAACTTCCTGCTGATGCAGGCGATGGGCCCCAACATTGCCGGCGTTATCGGCACCGCTACCGCCGCCGGCATCTTCCTCGGCCTGCTGGGCTAGCCCACCTCAACCGCTATCCTTGCCTTAAATACGCCTGTTGATGGGGCTTCAAAGCTACTTCCCTTTTCCATGTGCCAGTACCCGTGTTTTTAATTGAAATTACCGGTTAAAAGCTCTCTACGGCCTGCTCTAGCTTTGCCTCGATCTGACTGTATTCTCGGTCTATTCCCTTCAACTGTTTCTGCAATTCTCCAGATTCAACTTTTCTGATCGTCTCTCGTATCTCATCTGCTTCTCTCTTTTTACGGCTCTCTATGGCCTCCCCCTGCCTTACCTTGATTTGACTGTATTCTCGGTCTATTCCCTCCAGCCGTTTCTGCAATTCTCCAGATTCAACTTTTCTGATAGTCTCTCGTATCTCATCTGCTTCATACAGTAGCCCCCCCAGCTGCAGTTGAACCTGATTGTACTCTGCCCAGGTCATCTTTGACGGTGCTTCTTCTACAGCCACCTCCATCCTTGCCTCTATCTGATCGTGTTCCCGGACTATCCCCTCCAGCCGTTTCTGCAATTCTCCTGATTCAACTTTTCTGATAGTCTCTCGTATCTCATCTGCTTCTTTCGTTTTACGATTCTCCATAGCCTCCACCTGCCGTACCTTGATTTGACTGTATTCTCGGTCTATTCCCTCCAGTTGTTTCTGCGATTCTCCAGATTCAACTTTTTGGATAGTCTCTCGTGTCTTATCTGTTTCATATAGTAGCGCCTCCAGCTGTAGACGAACCAGATTGTACTCCTCACGAGTTATTTTTGGCGCAAAGTATCTAGTATATATTGCCTGAATAGCTCCCCTGCCGCGCGTCGGTGAGTTCATGGTGTAAAGATGTATCCCCGGAGCACCTCCATTTATTAAAGTTTCACACATTGATGCTATATACTCCGTGCCGAATTTTTGTGCGGAAACCTTATCTCCATGGTCGTGGTATTTCTGGAGCTTCTCGACAAAATGCTTAGGAACATTTAATCCGAGCTTTTGGTTTAAGATAAAATTCAACTGGGGCCAATTTTCTATCGGCATCACCCCGGGAATTACGGGAATCTGTATCCCTATTCTCTGAGCATCCTCTACAAATCTGAAATAGTAGTCTGCATTGAAGAAAAGCTGGGTCGTGATGTAATCTGCACCTTCACCTACCTTCATTTTTAAGTGCTCTAACCCCTTTTTCTTATTCGGACATTGCGGGTGCCCTTCTGGATGGCCAGCTACACTTATACAGAAATCCGTAGGCAAACGCTCACAATATTCCCCTTCCTTTTCCGCTAGATATTTACTCTGGTTCATAAGCCTGATTTGTCTCACAAGTTCGTAGGCATACCTTGTTCCGTTTGAATATGGATGAAACTCCTTGTTACCCGCGGGTGGGTCGCCCCTTAAGGCGAGTACGTTCTCGATCCCTTCATATTTCATATCC
The DNA here is from genome assembly GCA_030638985.1 of Dehalococcoidia bacterium. Lineage (GTDB taxonomy): Bacteria > Chloroflexota > Dehalococcoidia > Dehalococcoidales > DAOWLH01 > DAOWLH01. The sequence goes on from DAOWDO010000002.1 coordinate 5,758, forward strand.
ATTAGCAAATTTTCTACATCTTTTTCCGACCTACCCATAGAAATAAAATGGACGACGGTTTCTATTCCACTTTCTCTTTTGATCCTGCCACTAATTGGTATTGTTCCACCGCGTGGCCTACCAAGAGCACCACAGGTTACGCTACACCAGGCAGGTTCAAATTCTTTAAAGGAGTTTATTGTGTTGAATATAGGCTCAAGCGGCCCCCCATTTAATGGAGGGCTTACTTCTATCGAAAATACAGGCCTCTTTGCCTTCTTATAAATTTCGCTGACTTTCATTTCGTCACCCCCATTTTCTCCCACCATAGCTAGTACCGCAACACATCGTCTCTTACAGTATAGTAAGAGCCCCTCAGTGTAGCACTCTAAAACACTATTATAAATTTATAGCCACTTATTTGTCTGTCGGCATTTGCCTGAAAACGTTGTAGGTTTTTCTCTTACCCGACTATCTGAATGGTTTATCCTATACGTAGTAACCCTATTGCTGACTCAAGCGAATACTCGGCCTGCTGGGCTAGCCGACCTCAACCGCTATCCTTGCCTTGTCGCCCCGAATCGGGTAAAGTCATCCGGTGAGTAAAGTGCGTGTCGTCTTTGTCTGTCAGCAGTGCGGCCGTGAGAGCCCCAAGTGGCTGGGACGCTGCCCCGGCTGCCAGGAGTGGAACAGCCTTACCGAGAAAACGGTGTCGGTTACGGCTGGCCCGGCGGCCGTTCTGGCCAGTCCTCCCCAGGAGCTATCGCAGATTACTGCCCAGCCGGAAGACCGCCGGCTGCTTTCTATGGGTGAGCTCAACCGGGTGCTTGGTGGTGGCCTGGTACCCGGCTCACTGGTGCTCATCGGTGGCGACCCCGGCATCGGTAAATCAACGCTGCTTCTGCAACTGTGTGCCGGGCTGGCCCTATCCGGGGGTAATGTTGTCTATGCTTCCGGTGAGGAGACACCCCGTCAGATAAGACTCCGGGCGGAGCGCCTCGGGGTGAAGGGAGACGGGCTCTACCTGCTGGCGGAGAACAACATTGATGCCATCCTCGGCCAACTGGAGGAGCTCAAGCCCTGCCTGCTGGTGGTCGACTCTATACAGTCCGTCTTCCTCCCGGAGTTGGAGACGACGCCGGGCAGCATCACCCAGGTCAGGGAGTGCACCCAGCGGCTAATGCACTGGGCCAAGCTCGCCCAGGTGCCGGTCTTTATCACCGGCCATGTCACCAAGGACGGGGCCATTGCCGGCCCCAGGGTACTGGAGCATATCGTTGACTGCGTATTGTATCTGGAGGGCGAGTCCTTCAGCACCTACCGGCTGCTGCGCTCGGTCAAGAACCGTTTCGGCTCGACCAACGAGGTCGGCATCTTCGAGATGAAAGAGGAGGGGCTGGTCGAGGTTGCCAATCCGTCGCAGGTTTTCCTGTCGCAGCGATTGGAGCGGGCGGTGGGCTCGGCAGTGGTGTCCACAATGGAGGGTAGCCGACCACTTCTGGTCGAGATTCAGGCGCTGACCAACAGCACCGGCTTTGGCCAGCCGCGGCGTACCGCCAACGGAGTCGATTTTGGCCGGCTGTTGATGATTAGCGCCGTGCTCAGCCGGCGGCTGGGACTGAGGCTGGGCAATCAGGATATTATCGTTAGCGCCGCCGGCGGCATCAGGGTCGGCGAGCCGGCAGCCGACCTGGCCATTGCCCTGGCCATCTGCTCCAGCTTCCGCGACCTGGCGGTTGACCCGGAGATGGTGGCGGTGGCTGAAGTCGGTTTGGGTGGTGAGCTGCGGGCGGTTCCGCAGCTGGAGCGGCGGCTGGCCGAGGCCGCCCGGCTGGGATTTAAGCGGGCTCTGGTGCCCAGGGCTGCTGCCAGAAAAGCTAAGAACATAGAGGTTGTCCCCGTCAGCACGTTGCGGGAAGCGGCAAAAATTGGGCTGGTGGGGGGTAAGATAAGAGAATGACCGGTCAAAAAACAGCCGCCATCATCGTCGCCGCCGGACGGGGCGAGCGCATGGGTGGCGTGGACAAGGTGTTTGCCCCTCTGGCCGGTAAACCGGTGCTGGCCCGGGCGGTCGATGCCTTCCAGCAGTGCCCCTCGGTTGACCGGATTGTCGTCGTTTTAGCCGAGCACAACCTCAAGCGGGGCCGGGAGCTGGTAGAGAAAGAGGGCTGGAGCAAGGTAAGCGACGTCTGTCCCGGTGGTGGGGAGCGCCAGCAGTCGGTGGCCGCCGGTCTTAATAGACTCAAAGACTGCCGGTGGGTGGTTATTCACGATGGCGCCCGGCCGCTGGTAACGGTAGCTATAATTGAGTCCGGCCTCGAGGCGGCAAAAGAGACCGGAGCCGCTGTGGCGGCGGTGCCGGTCACCGATACCATCAAGCTTGCTTCCGAGGAAGACTTTATCCTGGGAACGCCGCCGCGGCAGAGACTGTGGGCGGTACAGACGCCGCAGGTGTTCCGTTTTGATATAATAACCGAGGGACACCGTCGTGCCGAAGGCATGGCCACCGATGACTCCTCGCTGGTGGAGCGGCTGGGTGGCAGGGTCAAGCTCTATATGGGCTCGTATGATAATATTAAGATTACCACCGCCAATGGTCTGGCTCTGGCGGAAGTATTGCTTAAAAGGAGAAAGTAAGTGCGTGTCGGCATAGGTTATGATGTTCACCGCCTGTCCCCGGGGCACCGGCTGGTGCTGGGCGGCGTGGAGGTTTCGTCTCCCCAGGGCCTCATCGGCTGGAGTGATGCCGATGTGCTCACCCATGCCGTCATTGATGCCCTGCTGGGAGCGGCATCTCTGGGCGATATCGGCATTCACTTCCCACCCGGCGACCCGCAGTACAAGGATATTTCCAGCCTGGTTCTGCTGTCTGGGGTTAAGGACACGCTCGGGGAAAAGGGCTGGCGGGTAGCCAATATTGATGCCACCATCGTCGCCGAACAGCCCAGGTTGAAAGACCACATTGTTGATATGCGTCAAAATCTCAGCAGGACACTGGGCATTGGCCTTGACCTGGTCAGTGTTAAGGCGAGCACCTCGGAGCAGCTTGGCTTCACCGGCCGCGGGGAGGGTATTGCTGTCTGGGCGGTAGCTGCCATAGCGGGAGAGAAGGATGAAGGTATTTAACACCCTTTCCGGGCGCAAAGAAGACTTCCTGCCCCAGGGCGACGTGGTCAAGATGTATGTCTGCGGGGTGACGCCCTATGACGACGCCCACATCGGCCATGCCATGAGCTACATCATCTTTGACGTCATCCGGCGCTACCTCAAGTTCCAGGGCTACCAGCTAAAGTATGTCCAGAATATCACCGATATTGATGATAAGATTATCGCCAGGGCAAACAGCCAGAGCATCCCGGCCGGTGAGCTGGCGCAGAAGTACAGCCAGGCCTTTTTAGAGGATATGACTGACCTTAACGTCGAGCCGGCTGATATCTACCCGTACGCCACCGGCGAGATTCCCAAGATCCTGGAGGTGGTTCAGGGACTGGTGGACAAGGGGTATGCCTACCAGGCCAATGGCAGCGTCTATTTCCGGGTGAGAAGCAAGGAGGACTACGGCAAGTTGTCCCGCCGCAACCTGGAGCAGATGATGGCCGGTGCCCGCATCGAAGCCAGCGGGGAGAAAGAGCACCCGATGGACTTTGTCCTGTGGAAGGCATCAAAGCCGGGCGAGCCTTCGTGGGAAAGCCCCTGGGGGCCGGGTCGCCCCGGCTGGCATATAGAGTGCAGCGCCATGTCGCTAAAATACCTGGGCGACACGCTGGATATCCATGGCGGCGGCCAGGACCTCGTTTTCCCCCACCACGAGAACGAGATTGCCCAGTCGGAGAGCTTCACCGGCAGGAAGCCCTTTGTTAAATACTGGCTGCACAACGGGCTTCTGCGGCTGGGCGAGGAGAAGATGAGCAAGTCGCTGGGCAACCTGATAACGATAAAGGAGGCCCTGCCCAAATACAGCGCCGATGCCATCCGCCTCTTCGTCCTGAGCTCTCACTACCGCAGCCCGCTGACCTACTCCGAGGAGGCGCTGGGGGCGGCGGGGGGTGGGGTTGAGAGGCTAATACGAGCAGTTTCTAGAGACGAACCTGCCGGTAGTTCTGGCCAGGTTCTTGATGCTGAACCATATCGGGCTAGGTTTGTTGTGGCCATGGACGATGATTTTAATATGCCCCAGGCAGTGGCCACAATCTTTGATTTAGCCCGGGCGATAAATCAGGCTGCCGATTCCGGAATTAGTTTTGGCAAGGCCCAGAATATCCTTTTGGAACTGGCCCGGAAAGTTCTTGGTTTAAGGCTTGAAACCCTTGAATTTATCAGAGAACCATCACAGGAGATTGAAACTCGTGTTAATCGTCTTATTGAGGAGCGCGCTAAACTCCGCAATAACCGGCAGTTCCAGCTTGCCGACGAAATACGGGATAAAGTGGCTGAACTAGGTGCAATTCTTGAGGATACCACCGAAAGGACTAAAATAATATGGAAGCGAAAGAAGTAATCTCATAAGGAGGTGGCCCATGTGGCAAAATACTGCCTTTATTCTGATTGGCATCGGTATCCTTGTTCTTATTGGCTGGTCTGTTCAGGGCTTTTTTACCGCCAGTGAAATACCGCTTCTCCTCAGGGTGGCTGTTGGTGTTATCGGCGCCGGGGGTTTGCTGCTCATCGGTATAGCCATCAGAGACCGGCTGAAGAAGTCAAAGACCGAGAATTTCAAGGAGGTGGACAAATGATTATCACTACTTCATCGGGCGTAGAGGGCAAAAAGATTAAGAGCACTATCGGCCTGGTCAAGGGCAGCACTATCCGGGCCAGGCACCTCGGCAGGGACATTATGGCCGGGCTCAGGGGGATAGTCGGCGGCGAGATAACCGAGTACACCAAGATGATGGCCGAGGCCAGGGAGCAGGCCATACAGCGGATGGTTGAGGACGCCCAGGGCAAGGGGGCCAACGCCATCGTCGGCATGAGGTTCACCACCTCCATGGTGATGCAGAACGCCTCCGAAATACTGGCCTATGGCACTGGTGTCGTTCTGGAATAAATAGCGCCGCTTCTTCCGTAGCTTCCAACCAGAGTATCGCCAACTTGCAGTGGCTGGCTATTTTTGTTAGAGTTTA
>DAOWDO010000094.1 GCA_030638985.1 Dehalococcoidia bacterium
GTCGTATCCACCTTCAGCCCCAGGCTTTCCCCCAGATTGGCGTTGCCGTCGGCATCAACCGCTAGGACGGGCACTAGCCTCGCTCTCTTTAGGTAGCGGATGATAAGGCTGGATATCGATGTTTTTCCGCTACCACCCTTACCGGCAACCGCGTAATTCAAAGTCCTTACCCCAATCTCACCGAAGGGAATTCACCGGCGTTGGTATGCGGCAGGAACAGCGCCGCCACATAGTTTTCCATAAAGCTAGCGCTTTCGGATAGCTCCACGTTGGTCATCATAGCGGCCACCCTCTGGCTGTCACTGAGCAGGTCTCTGGAAAAGGAGGTCAGCCTGGCTCCCAGAAGGGAGCCGTTGCCGATAAAGACAAACTTGTCCCGGGGCAGGTCAGGCAGCAAGCCGATGCCAATGGCATTCTCAATATTTATCTTGCTGCCAAATGTGCCGGCGATAATCACCTGCTCTACAATACCGCACTTGCTACCGACGCTCTTTACCAGCGTCTGGCAGCCGGCATACATAGCCGCTTTAGAGCGTATCAGGTTGTTAATATCTATCTCGGTAATGACAATGTCCTTGCCGATCTCAGTCTCATCTGCTCGGGCCAGTAGATACTCATAGCCGTCGGCACCTTTCCTGATCCGTTTGCTGGCCAGGTCAGTGTTAAGCTTGCCGTTCTGACCGATAACACCGGCCTTAAGCAGCGCCGCAGCGATGTTTATCAAACCCGAGCCGCAGATTCCCCTGGGCCTGGCATCTCCGATGGTGGTAAGCCTGGGTTCAAGGGTTGCCGGGTCAATTTCAAAACCCTCAATGGCACCGGTAGTGGCTATCATGCCATGTTTCACCCCGCCACCTTCAAAGGTAGGCCCGGCAGAACAGGCTGCGGTCATCATCCAGTCCGAGTTACCGATGACAATCTCGCCATTGGTACCGATGTCTATATAAAGGGTCACTGTCTCTCTCTGGTAGATGCCGCTGCCGAGAATGCCGGCAACAATATCACCACCGACATAGCTGGCTACCGAGGGCATTGCGAAGAGCTGAGCATGTTTGGCCAGCTTTATGCCCACGGAGCTGGCCGGTATCAGCGGCAGGGCACTGGCTGCGGGCACATAGGGTGATAGCCTGAGGTACCTGGGGTCGAGACCGAGCAGGAGCTGAACCATCACCGTATTGGCGGCAACCACCACGTGGGCGATTTCATCGGGAGCAACCCCTGCCTGCCTGCTGAGGTCGGCTACCAGGTCGTTGATGGTGTCCACCACCGCCCGCTTAAGCCTTCTAAGACCACCGCTTTTTTGGGCCCAGGCAATACGGCTGATGACATCCGCACCGTAGCTTATCTGCCGGTTATAGTCCACCGCCTGGGCCAGAACCCGGCCGCGGTTAAGGTCAAGCAGCTGACCGCGCACCGCGGTGGTGCCGATATCAAAGGCCAGCGAATAACTCCTGGCCATGGTATCCCCCGGCTCCACGTTTATCAGCCTGATCCCGGAATCGCCATCTGACAAAATGGTGGCCGTAACCCGCCAGCCAGCGCTACGCAGCACCTTGGCCAGCCCGATTACCACCTCAAAGTCCACCGAGATATTTTCCAGGCAGTACTGTTGCCGCAGTCCGCGCAGCAGCCGCGACAGGTCACTGGCATTGTCCTCGAGTGTTGGCGGTGGCAGCTCAAGGTAGAGCTTCCTTGCCGGTGGATTGAACTGCCAGCCTGCCGCCAGTACCGCCGGCATCTGGGTAACTATCTCCGTTTGTTCCTTATCCAGGACCACCTTCTCCAGGCGGGATTCCAGCGGAATTTCAACCACCAGGTTAGAGACCACCCGGCTCTGGCAGGACTGTCTGACGCCCTTCTGATAATCCTTCACGCTAACCTTATCCGTTCTGGTGCTCTCTACCCGGCCTTTCTTGATGAGCACGTTGCACGTGCCGCAGACACCGGCACCGCCGCAAGAGGCATTGATATGGACACCGGCGGCAACAGCCGTTTCCATGAGGTTGGCACCCGGCTCAACATCTATATTGATGTTGTCCGGCTCAAAGTGTACAGTGTGCAGTTTCTGTGCCCTGTTATCAGCCATTCCCTTGCCCCAGTTTTAGAATAATCCCTTTACCTTACCCGTTTCGACGTCGACATCAATTCTGCGGTAGGCCGGGTCGGAAGAAGTGCCCGGCATCAGCTTAACATCGCCGGCCACCGGCACGATAAAGCCAGCGCCACCGTATATCAGAATATCCCGGATGGGAAGTGTCCAGCCTTTAGGTCGTCCCTTCACAGTTGGATCATGAGACAGGCTGAGGTGAGTCTTTACCATACAGGTGACCATACCCTGCATGGCAGGGTCTTTCTCCATACGCTCGGCCTTGGCCAGTGCTCCCGGAGAATAGCTGACACCGTCGGCTCCATAGACTTCCCTGGCAACAGTCTCAATCCGCTGCCGCAGGGGGACGCTGTCCTCGTAGAGCAGCTTGCAGTTCACTTTATCCTCACAGGCGTCAATAACAGCATCGGCCAGCTCCAGGGCACCGGCACCGCCCTTGAGCCAGTGCTCGGACACAGCCACTCTGGCACCGGCCGCCTGGGCAACCCTCTTGATTGCCGCTATCTCATCTTTAGTATCGGTATGGAA